>JANJXE010000039.1 GCA_024709185.1 Paludibacter sp. | reverse complement strand
AAGTAGAGGAAGAGCTAGGCATTCAACGCGATTCCTACGAAATCATCGGTCAGCTCTCCGATTTATATGTTCCGCCCAGCAACTTCTTAGTACGCGCCTATGTGGCTTATGCTCACCAGCGCCCCGCCTATCAGCCCGACCCGCGCGAAGTGCAGGATGTAATCGAAGTGAACCTGAACCATTTTTTTAACGCCGAAAATGTGAAAGTGAAGAACTTTCCGGCTCACAATAGCGTTGACAACACCAGTGCTCCTTATTACGATGTCGATGGTGTGGTTATCTGGGGCGCTACTGCCATGATGCTTCGTGAACTCATCGATGTTATTAGTACTAATTAACCAGGTAAAGAAATGTTACATCAGGAAATAAAAACCTATACGCTTGCCGAACGCACCGGCTTTTCGCCCGATTTTTCCATCAAACGAATGGAAGATTCGTATAGTCTTGTAAATGGTCGTAAGCCGGCTCCCCACCGCCACGATTATTACTCGGTGTACTATATCATCGAAGGTACAGGTACACACACCGTCGATTTTACAGAATATGAAATCGAAAATCATCAGCTGTACTTCCTGCTGCCCGGACAGATGCATAAACTTGAGTTTAGCTCGGAACCCAAAGGTTTTATTGTATCCTATTCCGAACAGTTTCTTATTTCCAATGCTATCCCCGATCACCTGATCAACGATATTTACCTGTTCAACGATTACGGACAATCACCTCCATTGCCCATTCACGATTCATCGGCTCCGGTTTACCAGAGTTTATTTGAACAGATGGAGCTGTTTGCCTCTTCGCTCGAAAAATATACCCACGAAGCAGTAGGGGCTTTGGTGAAGTTACTATTGATTCAGAGCAACAATCATTGCTCACTCAAAAAAGAGGAAAATCCGCAATTGCTGGAAACGACGAATCATCTGCTCCGGAGTTTTAAAAGCCTGCTCAACAAACATTATGTGGAACACCACATGGTGAACGATTATGCCGATATGCTGGCGGTGACTCCTGATTACCTCAACAAAACGGTTAAGTCCATCACCGGGAAATCGGCCAAGGACCATATTCAGAGTAAATTAATCACAGAAGCTAAACGCTGGTTGTTGTTTACCAATCAGTCGAACAAGGAGTTAGCTTTCTCGCTGGGCTTCGAAGAATCGGCTCATTTCAACAATTTCTTCAAGAAAAATACCGGAATGACGCCAACTGAATTTAAAACAACCGTTCTTCAGTCCTGATTTTTGCAATATTCAACCCGATTTCTTTACTTTTTGCACGTCATTACCGCTCTATCTTTGCATCATCAAAACTACGATTAATGCTTTCAGGATAAACAAACCCCTGACCCATTAATCATTTATCACTAATCATTAAACATTAAAAAAGATGAATGCATTTTTAAAGAAATTTTTCGCGACCGACACCAACTCATGGGCGCTTTTGATTGTACGTTTGGCACTGGCCATAGTTGTTTTACCACACGGAATGCAAAAAGCACTTGGCATGTACGGAGGCTACGGATTTGAAGCCACAGTAGGTTTCTTTTCAAGCATGGGTATTCCCGCAGTACTTGGAGTAATGGTTATCCTGGCCGAATTCGTAGCTCCTATCCTGTTGATTCTTGGTGTGGGCAGCCGTTTTATGGCTTTCTCCATCTTCCTCACTCTCGGTGGTGCTATGTTCCTGGGCGGTCACGTACAGCATGGTTTCTTCATGAATTGGTTTGGCAACCAGGCTGGCGAAGGTATGGAATACTTTATTCTGATAATCGGTATGTCGCTGGGACTGATATTCGGTGGTGCCGGAAAATATGCACTCGATACTGTAATTGGAAAGTATATCAGGGAATAATTCAAAAATTTAATAGAAATTGGAATAACTGATGTTCAATACTTAATTGAACATCAGTTATTCTGTTTTTAGAACATGAATAAAAGAATTCCAAAAATTACGCTACTATGTGAAAGTTAAATACAGAAAGTCTGTGAACTGGTTTTAACTTCGGCTCAGAGATAAAGTACAATATTCCGGTTTTAAATCAATTGTTGTATATTTGTTGCTCTGCATCAATGAGTAATATTTATATTGTAAATGCCGATTCATTTGACAATCTTCTCTTGTAGATAATAAATTCAGTATGAAGAAAACCATTTTAAACACCAGCTTTCTACTCCTTTTTTCGCTGTTTGCTTTTGCTCAAAACGGATATAATCCCGGAGTGAAAGTCGAAACTTTATTGAAAACGGATTCTACTGCCATCGGGCAAAAAATTGTTTTTCCCAACTCTCTAAACGATGAAGTTACCATTGCAAAAGTGACGCTGCCTCCGGGTTCATCTACAGGTTGGCACAAGCACACCCGGCCGGTGTTTGCCGTTGTTGTATCCGGAGTGCTGAAAGTGCGTCTGGAAAATGGGAAAGTTAATCAGTTTGCTCCCAATTCTACCTTTGCTGAAGTTATCGATACCTATCACGAGGGTTATAATGATTCTCAGGAAGATATTGTGCTGATTGCGTTTTACCTGGGTGAAAAAGGACAGCCGCTGAGTAGTGTAAAGCCCTGATGGAAGGTTAGAGTCCTGATTATCACCGTACAATATTCTTGCCGGCTTTGAAACTCCTATTTTGGGAAATGTCCTCATTATTAGCTAAATTTGTATGAATCGATGGTTTGACGGGATATTGGCCTTCCTCTCACGACACGGCACTTTTATCAAAAAACGATGTTTTAATATCATTTCTTTCAACCCTGCCTTCTTCTCTATCTCTATCTTTGCCTGCAAATTAATAATTATATTCCATGAAGAAGCAACAGATTATACAGGCATTTGAGTATGCTAAAGCAAGGTATGCCGATTTTGGCATCGATGTAGATAACGCTATCGCGCAGTTAGACAAACTCCCTATTTCGCTCCACTGCTGGCAGGCCGACGATGTGACCGGCTTTGAGAATGGCGATGGCGAACTCACCGGTGGTATTCAGGCTACTGGTAATTATCCCGGTAAAGCGCGCACGATCGCTGAACTGAGGGCCGATATCGACAAGGCTATGTCGCTCATTCCCGGCGAGCACCGCGTAAATATCCATGCCTTCTATGGCGACTTTAAAGGCGAAAGCGTCGATCGTGACCAGATTGAACCGAAGCATTTCCAGAGCTGGATTGACTGGGCCAAAGAAAAAAACTATAAACTCGACTTCAACTGTACCTGTTTTTCGCACGAGAAATCGGCCGATGGGTTTACTCTCTCACACCGTGACCCCGCTATCCGTCAGTTCTGGATCGACCACGTAAACCGCAGCCGTAAAATTGCCGAGGAAATGGGCCGCCAGCTGGGCTCCAAATGTATCCACAATATCTGGATTCCCGATGGTTCCAAAGACCTTACCGTTGATCGCCTGTTGTACCGCAAAAATCTGAAGGAATCGCTCGATAAAATCTTCGAATATAAAACCAACGACGACTATATGCTCGACAGCATCGAATGTAAGCTGTTTGGTATTGGTAGCGAAAGCTATGTGGTGGGCTCACACGAGTTCTACATGGGCTACGGAGTTGCTAATAATAAGATGATTACGCTGGATGCGGGCCATTTCCATCCAACGGAAGTAATCTCCGACAAAATTTCTTCGCTGCTGTTATTTGCTCCCGAAATTATGCTCCACGTGAGCCGCGGGGTGCGTTGGGACAGCGACCATGTGGTGATTCTGAGCGATGAACTGCAGGCTATTATGCAGGAAATCATCCGTGCCAATGCCATCGACCGCGTGCATGTAGGTCTCGATTATTTCGATGCTTCCATCAACCGTATCGGAGCTTATGTAGTGGGTGTTCGTGCTGCTCAGAAAGCATTGTTGCAGGCCCTGCTCGAACCCATAGCTCAGTTGCGCGAATACGAAGCAAAAGGTCAGAATTTCGAACGCCTGGCTCTGCTCGAAGAAGCAAAAGCGCTTCCCTGGTCGGCTGTGTACGACTACTATTGCATGCTGAAGGAAGTTCCTGCCGCTGAAGCTCTGATTGCTGATATTCAGCAGTATGAAAAAGATGTAACTTCAAAACGATAACCCTTGCTGTGAATAAGAGATGCCATTCCCGAAAGAGGTGGCATCTTTCATCCTGCATTCTAATACACATTTACTCAGATGAACACATTAATAGGCTTGTTAATTATCGCAGTGGGAAGTATGGGCCAGTCGAGCTCCTACGTTCCTATTAAAAAAGTGAAGGAATGGTCGTGGGAAAGTTTCTGGTTAGTTCAGGGAATTTTCGCCTGGCTTGTATTTCCGTATTTAGGTGCTTTGCTGGCCGTTCCTGCCGGTTCGTCGCTTAGCGCTTTATTGGCATCGGGTGATGGTGCCGCACTGAAAGCACTCTTTTTCGGAGCTCTCTGGGGTATAGGCGGTCTCACCTTCGGATTGAGCATGCGCTACCTCGGCATCGCACTGGGTCAGTCAATTGCTCTCGGAACCTGCTCTGCCTTTGGTACACTCATTCCGGCTTTAATGGTGGGAACCGATTTATTCACAGGCGAAGGTTTAGTTTTGCTGATAGTTGTTAGCGTGGCCATCGCTGGTATCGCTGTGATTGGTTACGCCGGAAGTCTGCGCGCTAAAAACATGACCGAAGAGCAGAAAAAAGCTGCTGTAAAAGATTTTGCCTTAGGTAAAGGGTTGCTGGTAGCCTTGCTCGCCGGTGTGATGAGCGCCTGCTTTAGCCTGGGTCTCGAAGCTGCCGAGCCTATCCGGGTAGCTGCGTTGGAAATGGGAACTCAACCTTTGTTTGCCGGTTTGCCTGCTATCCTAATGATTACACTCGGAGGATTCGTTTCCAACGCCATCTACTGCATTTTTCAGAATATCAAAAACAAAACCGGTAAGGAGTATTTTACCGTATCAGGTAAGGTGTTGATCAACAATTTGTTGTTCTGTCTGTTGGCCGGTGGCTTGTGGTATTCACAGTTTTTCGGACTCGCTCTTGGTAAAAGTTATCTTGTGGAAGGCAGTGTGATGATGGCCTTCTCGTGGAGCATCCTCATGTCGCTCAACGTTACCTTCAGCAATGTATGGGGTATTCTGTTGAAAGAATGGAAAGGTGCCGGTTCAAAAACGATTGTAGTGCTTTCGTTGGGAATGTTGATTTTGATTTTCTCGCTGATTTTGCCGGAGTTGCTGTAACAGCTTGATTGTTACTCAATCATAAAATTATGAACGAACTGTAGATTTTTATGGTTCGTTCATTTCATTTGTATGACTTTTTTAGGAAAAAGTGAACAAAATGTAATGAATACAGTTTTATACACATTAGTTGTAAAGCTGTTCGATATGAGAAAAATTACATTTTTACTGGTAGTAGTACTGAGTATTTCAGTGTATGGTCAGTGGACCAAAGTGAGCACTCAAAATGCAGGATTAGGTGGCAGACTCCACGGATCTAACTCTATTTTGTTTTTGTACGGTAGTTTCGGTGGTTTTCACGTTTACAAATCAACTGATGAAGGAGCAAGCTGGACAGATATAATCCAGAAATTTCCGTACGATGTCTATTATATGTATAATTACAACAACGAGATTTTTGCACTTACAGCAGCAGCCGGTAAAAGTATTTATGTGTCATCGGATGGTGGAGAGAACTGGTCACAAAGGTCCACAATACCTACAATTACCGGAAATGGAGCCCTGCTATGGCTTACCTCCGATGGGAATAAGCTGTATGCGATGTCGAACCGAAAATCATTTTATACTTCTACCGATAACGGGGCAAACTGGACTGAGACAGTAATCAATACAACCGCCGGAGGAAATATGTCGTGTTTTGCTGCTGCCGGCAATGTAATGGTGTCGGTAATTCAGGGTACCGGAGCCGTAGTTTCCACCGATGGAGGTCAAAACTGGGCAATAAATAATCCAACCAATCCAGCCCTTACTATTACCTATGTGATTCATTTCGATGGTTCGGTATATGGTATATCTTCAGGAAGCGGAGTTTATCGGTTTAACGCAGGTACCAATGCCTGGATCAGTCTGAGTGCCGGATTACCTGATGCCAGCTCCTTCAATTTCTCCAAAGCATTACTGAAGTATGGCAACACGCTTTACACCACCACCATTGGATTTCTCGACTCGAAATTGTCCGTTTTTTCTTCAACTGATAATGCAGTTACCTGGAATTCTGTGTCAACAACCGGTTTAGGACTTATTAATGCAGCAACAAGCAGTACATCGGTAGCGTTCACCAATCAAAACATGTTTATTTACGATTATAACAACAATGTTGCATCGGTTTATAAAAGTGCGGTTGCACCTACATCGGTTGGCGATCTCATCCAATCACCCGAAGCGGTTGAGTTGACTCAAAATCATCCCAATCCGTTTCATTCCAATACAGTTATCAGTTTTAAATTAACCAGAAATCATCACGTAAAGCTAACAATTTACGATATGCAGGGAAGGGAGATTGCCATTTTGCTCGATGAAGAAAAACAGGAAGGAATGCACAATGTTCCCTGTAAGCTGGATAATCTGACTTCTGGCATGTATTTATACAAACTGGAAGCAGGCGAATTTACGGCTACCAAAAGAATGATAGTGGAAAAATAATGATAAATTATTAATGATTAATGATTAATGATTAATGATTAACGGGTGGTATGGTACATTCTGTATACTTTTAATTATCTTTGTAACCACTCAAGGCTCATTAATTGTAAATCTTCCCTTAGTCGTACCCATTAATCATTAATCATTTACCATTAATCATTTACCATAAATGCCTTCTTCCACATCCCGCAACATCAACTACATGGTTACCTCCGAGGAGGATGAACTGTGGGGCCTCACGGTTACTACTGTTGGCTATCAGAAAATTGAGGAAAACGAGGTGTATCCACCGGCCAGTCATCCTTCAGGTTACTATTTCAATCCCGAAAAAGGCCGGGTGCTCAACGAGTATCAACTGCTCTACATAACCAATGGCAACGGCGTGTTTACCTATGGCACTGCCAACCGCCAAACCAGCTACATCACCGAAGGAAAAATGTTTTTTTTGATGCCCGGTGTATGGCACACCTATAAGCCCCTCGGGAAATCGGGTTGGAACGAATACTGGATCGGTTTCAAAGGAAAGATTATAGATAATATTGTAGAGGAAGGATTCTTCATCAACCGTCCACCGGTATTTACGATTGGTCTCAACGAGCGCATCGTCGATCTGTATCTGAAAGCCATCGAAATTGCCAACGAAGAACGGGCGGCGTACCAGCAGGCACTTTCGGGTATTGTCATGCACATTCTGGGATTAATGTATTACCGCGACACCACGCGTGATTTTCAGGACGAAGAGTTAATCCGGAAAATGAACAAAGCCAAGGTGATCATGCGCGAATCGGTCTATAAAAGCATTACCGCCGAAGATATCGCACGCGAGCTGAACATCAGCTACTCTGGCTTCCGCAAAGCCTTTAAGGAATTTACCGGCACCTCGCCCTCCAAATACATGGTCGAGCTGAAGCTCAATGAAGCCAAGCTCCTGCTTTCCACTACCACCCAATCGGTAAAGGAAATTGCTTATAGTCTCGACTACGAAAATCCCGATTATTTTCCGGTGTTTTTTAAGAAACGAACGGGGATGACGCCGCTTGAGTATCGCAATAGTGTGGAAATAAAATAGTAAAACCTGTTGTAAAACATAAAAATTATGTTGGCTGCTTCATTTTAATAACTTTACTTTGCAGCACAGTTCAGGACAGCATAGTTCAGCACAGACTAAACAGACTACATATGCCTCAGGGATATACCGTTAAAAGCCACAATCAGCCAGTGAAGCGCTACTGCCAGGCGCTCGATTTGAAGGATTCGAAGGAGTTGATTGATGAGTACAAATTCTGGCACGCTCCCGAAAACCGCTGGCCGGAAATTCCGGAAGGGATTAAGGCGGTGGGCATTCTCGATATGGAACTCTACCTGCTCGGTAACCGCCTGTTTATGATAGTGGAAACACCGCTCGATTTTGAATGGGAAAAGGCATTTAGTGAACTGGCAAACTTGCCGCGACAAGCCGAATGGGAGGAATTTATGGCGAAGTTTCAGGTGGCCGAAGCGGGACAAAGCTCGGCGGGGAAGTGGAGACTGATGGAACGAATCTTCAGCTTATAGACTAAAGCGTAGAATGTAATCTCAAAATTATCAAACCGGGCTATCAGAATTAGAGAATGGTACTAGTAAATAATTGAATCATACCTTGTAAAAATAATATTTTCGATATGAACAACACTAAATCGGATTCACTTTTTGTCTCAAAGGAAGGTGTAAATTACCTGGTTCCTTTTATACTCGTTACCTCGCTGTTTTTCTTTTGGGGTGTTGCCAATAATATGACCGATACCCTGTTGGCAGCTTTCAAGAATATCATGGAAATGACTGATTTCCAGACGTCCTTTATTCAAATGGCATTTTATGGCTCCTATGCCGTCTTCGCTATTCCGGCTGCACTGCTCATCCGTAAGTTTGATTTTAAAACAGGAATTCTGGTGGGACTCGCTCTCTACATCACAGGTACTTTTCTGTTCTATCCGGCCAGCCAGCTGGCTTCGTATGGGTTTTACCTTTTTGCGATTTACATTCTGGCAGGTGGTTGTTCGATTCTCGAAACGACTGCCAATCCCTATATACTTACGATGGGACGGCCCGAAAATGCTACACGACGGCTCAATTTTGCACAGTCGTTTAACCCGATTGGCTCGGTAAGTGGCATTATCCTGAGTCAGGTTTTTATCCTTTCGCAGCTCAGTGCCAATAAAAGTGAAATGACCGATGTGCAACTGCTCGCAGCTCAGGAGCGTGAACTTTCCGCGGTGACCTTTACCTATATGATGGTGGGAGTTATCCTTCTGGTGCTGCTTATTGCCATGGTTTTTTATAAGAAAATGCCGACCACCAAAGAGAAATCGACGCTTAGTTTTGGAAAAACGGTAGGTACACTGGTGAAACGTAAACATTATTCGCTGGGAGTTGTAACTCAATTCTTTTATGTAGGTGCTCAAATTGGCGTTTGGTCATATACCATCCGCTACGTGATGGTGGCGCTGGGTTTTGTGGATCCTGCTACCGATGCAATTATTTCTGAAAAAGTAAGCGCCTTTATTTCAGAGCATCCTTTCTGGAGTGGAATCTGGCAACTGGATGCTGCCTCTACAGCCGAAAATGTGGGTAATTCGTTTTACCTCTTTTCCTTATTCTTATTCATGGTGTCACGTTTTATCTTCACAGCTCTTATGCGTTACCTGCGTCCCGGGTTACTGCTGGCAATTGCCGCTACAGGAGCACTGGTGGCATCTCTAACTGCTATCTTTGCAAGTGGTTTAACCGGAGTAACCGGCCTTGTAATGATTTCGTTCTTTATGTCGCTTATGTTCCCGACTATCTATGGAATCGCGCTCGAAGGTTTATCGGAAAATGAATCGAAAGTCGGAGGATCTTTCCTGGTAATGGCTATTCTGGGTGGCGCAATTCTAACTGCCGGTCAGGGACTGCTGTCGACAATTTTCGAAAACATCCGTGTTTCGTTCTGGATTCCGGTGGTTTGCTTTGTGGTGGTAGGGCTTTACGGACTCATGTCGAACAAAGAAGAAGCAAAAGCTAAAATTGGGGGATAATGAGTGGGTTGCAGCGTTGTCTGCTAACCATTGATCTTTTGTACAAAAAATGATTAATTTTAACGGGTTGTTACTAACCCACTAAAAAATATGGGTATCTCTTTCTCACATGCAGTTTCCAAGTTTAAGTCTTTAGCCGATGGCATCAGCAACGATGTCATGCAGGGTAAACTGCAGGTGGGCGATAACCTTCTATCCATCAACGAAGCCAGTGCGAAATACAAGGTTTCGCGCGATACGGTATTCAAAGCTTATAACGAACTCAAACGGCGCGGTGTGATTGATTCAACCCCGCAAAAAGGGTATTTTATTACGGGCGAAGTGAATCATGTACTCTTACTGCTCGACAATTATACTCCGTTTAAACAGCAGCTCTACCATCGTCTGGCTGATAACCTGCCCGAAAACTACAAGGTCGATTTAATTTTTCATCAGTATAATAAACGCTTATTCGAGACGCTTATTCGTGAAAGTATCGGGAAGTATAGCATGTATGTGGTGATGAACTTTTCCGACGAGCATTTTTCGGAAAGTCTCACTGCCATTCCTTCCCAAAAATTGCTATTGCTCGATTTCGGAAATTTCGAAAAGGATGGGTATCCCTATATCTGCCAGAATTTTAACGAAGCGTTTTACCAATGCCTGAAGGAAGGTAGCGACCTGTTGAAAAAATACCGCAAAATGGTGTTTGTGTTTCCGGAAGAGCTGAGTCACCCTGCTTCTTCCATTGAATCTTTCTCCCGGTTTTGCCGCGACGAACAGCTCGAATGCTCGGTAATCCGCAGGCAGGCCGACTGGAAAGGTGTGGAGGCTCAGACGGCCTACCTCTGCATTCTGCCCGAAGATTTAGTGAAGATTGTGAAGGATGCGGATGCCCGACAGCTCATAATTGGTGCCGACGTGGGGCTTATAGCCTACAACGACGATCCGGTGCTGGAAGTCATCAAGGACGGCATCACCTCCATCAGTGTCGATTTTGGGCTAATGGGTGAAATGGCTGCCCGTTATATTAAAACAAAAGAGATGGTTCAGGAATACCTGCCCACACGATTAATCAGAAGATCATCGTTGTAAAAATAAAAACATTCAATAAAGAAATTTTGCAGGCATAAAACAGCACAGTTCAGCACAGAAAATAAAAGCGGAAGTTTTTACAGGTGAATGAATACTAAATGAACAAACAAAAACAATGAAACGAGTAGTCAACTCAATTGAAATGATGGCAAGTGCGTTTCCAATGAAATTAAAAATAACAAATATGAAAACAGGAAAATTACAGGGTGAAAACCCGAAAATCGGAATCAGGCCAACGATTGATGGCCGTCAGGGTGGCGTTCGCGAATCGCTGGAAGCACAAACCATGCGTATGGCTCAGAACTTAGCCAGCTTTATCAGTTCAACTTTGAAATACAGCGACGGCACACCCGTACAGTGCGTTATAGCCGACTCTACCATTGGTCGTGTGGCCGAAGCAGCTGCCTGTGCTGAGAAATTCCGCCGCGAAGGTGTAGGAGCAACGATTACCGTTACTCCCTGCTGGTGCTATGGCAGCGAAACGATCGATATGGACCCGCACATGCCCAAGGCTATCTGGGGTTTCAATGGAACAGAACGCCCGGGTGCAGTGTACTTAGCAGCAGCGTTGGCCGGTCATGCACAAAAGGGTCTGCCTGCATTTGGCATTTACGGTCGCGATGTGCAGGACAGCAGCGATACTTCCATTCCGGCCGATGTGCAGGAAAAAATAATCCGCTTCACCAAAGGCGCCATCGCAGCGGCGACCCTGAAAGGTAAATCTTATTTATCCATTGGTTCGGTTTCGATGGGAATCGCGGGATCTATTGTGGATGCCGATTTCTTCCAGTCCTACCTAGGCATGCGTAACGAATACGTGGACATGAGCGAAATTTTGCGCCGCGTGCAGCTGAATATCTTCGACCCACAGGAATTTGAAAAAGCAATGGCATGGACAGTGGCTAATTGCAAAGCAAACGAAGGTCCGAATACCAACCCGCCCCATACCACCAAATCGCGTGAAGTGCTCGATCAGGAATGGGAATTTGTGGTGAAAATGACCATTATCATCCGCGATTTGATGATAGGCAATCCCCGCCTTGCCGAACTGGGCTTTGGCGAAGAAGCACTTGGACACAATGCCATCGCTTCGGGTTTCCAGGGCCAGCGCCAGTGGACCGACTTCATGCCTAACGGTGATTTCTCCGAAGCTATCCTGAATACTTCCTTCGACTGGAACGGTATTCGTGAAGCCTTTGTGGTAGCTACTGAAAACGATTCGCTTAACGGTGTGGCCATGCTCTTTGGCAAATTGCTGACCAATACCGCACAGGTTTTTGCCGATGTGCGCACCTACTGGAGTCCTGAAGCAGTAAAACGCGTAACAGGATATCAGCTTGAAGGAAAGGCAGCCGGTGGTTTGATTCACCTGATCAACTCCGGTTCGGCATCGCTCGATGGCAGTGGAATGCAGACCCGCGATGGAGAAGCTGTGATGAAACCTTTCTGGGAAATTACGGAAGAGGAAGTAGCCAAAACACTCGAAGCAACTACCTGGTATCCTGCCGAAGGAGAATATTTCCGCGGCGGTGGTTTCTCGTCGAACTTCCTTACCAAAGGTGGAATGCCGGTGACCATGGCACGCATCAACCTGGTGAAAGGTCTGGGGCCGGTATTACAGTTAGCAGAAGGCTGGACAGTAGATATTCCTGCCGATGTGCATAAAACATTAGACGACAGAACCAATAAAACCTGGCCGACTACCTGGTTTGCTCCCCGCCTTACCGGCGAAGGCAATTTCCGCGATGTGTATTCGGTGATGAATAACTGGGGTGCCAACCACGGAGCCTTCAGCTACGGACATATCGGTGCCGACCTCATTACGCTGGCTTCCATCCTGCGTATCCCGGTATGTATGCACAATGTGCCTGCCGACAAGATTTTCCGTCCGGCAGCCTGGTCGGCTTTCGGAATGGATGCCGAAGGTGCCGATTACCGCGCTTGTCAGGCTTATGGTCCGATTTACAAGTAAAAAGAGGGTTAAAGAAAGATGTATCAAAAAACAAGGTATTAATGTCAAATTTAGTGTTAGTAAGGCTGATGTTTTATCTAGTTTTGCATCCGGTAAACTACAGGAATACAACGAGCATTCTGCGCCTTTTTTTCAGAAGAGAAAAAGCGACAGAGTGCCCGTTTTATCCAACCCTTAAAATAAGTACTGCTATATGAAGAACAAATCCTTTCTGGCATTCGACCTGGGTGCCACCAGCGGACGGACCATTCTGGGCACAGTGGAAAACGGTCGCCTGCAGATGAAAGAGCTGACGCGCTTTCCCAATCAGATACTTCGCATCGGAAATCATTATCACTGGAATATTTACGCACTTTTCGAGCACCTTAAAGAAGGACTTTCGGCAGCGGCCAAAGAAGGTATTGTCATTTCGTCGATTGGTATCGATACCTGGGGCGTCGATTTTGCTTTAATTGCCGAAGATGGTACCGTACTCGGTGCGCCGTATGCCTACCGCGATCCGCATACGATGCATGCTCCGGCGGCCTATTTCAAAAAAGTAACCCGCGAGCGGGTGTACGAGTTGACCGGTATTCAGGTGATGAACTTCAATAGTTTGTACCAACTCTTCGCGTTAAAACAGGCAGATAATTCACTGCTGAAGGCAACAAAGTCGATGTTGTTTATGCCCGATGCACTGGCATATCTCCTCACAGGAAATAAAGTAGTGGAATATACCATTGCCTCAACTTCACAGATATTAAATCCCCGAACAAAAGCCTTTGAAAACGAATTGCTCGAGCAGGCCGGTGTACCCGCTTCCATTTTAGGGGATGTGGTGATGCCGGGTCATGTAATTGGTACCCTGCGCGATTATATTGCGGAAGAGTGTGAACTCGGAGCTGTTCCCGTGGTGGCGGTTGCCGGTCACGATACTGCTTCGGCTGTGGCGGCTGTTCCTGCCGAAAACGAAAACTTTGCCTACCTCAGCTCCGGCACCTGGTCGCTGATGGGCATCGAAGTTCAGGATGCCATCATCAACGAAGAAACAGCAGCTTTAAATTTCACCAACGAAGGTGGGGTAGAAGGCACAACGCGCTTTTTAAAGAATATCACCGGCATGTGGTTGCTCGAACAATGCCTGAAGGAATGGAAAAAAGAAGGGATAACGTATGCCTACGAGAAGCTGGTTCAGCTGGCCGATACGGTACCCGCATTCGAGTCGCTGATTGATCCTGATCACAGCTCGTTTGCCAATCCCGAAAGCATGACGCAGGCCATTCGCAACTATTGTAAGACTACAGGACAAAAAGAGCCCGAATCGCATGCGGCCTTTGTACGCAGCATTTTCGAAAGTCTGGCGCTGAAGTACAAATACGTGTTGGGAATCCTGAACCGACTGGCTCCGTTTGCAATTGAGAAACTGCACGTGATAGGCGGCGGATCCAAAAATCCACTGCTGAATCAGTTTACTGCTAATGCTATCGGCATTCCGGTGCTGGCGGGTCCTGCCGAAGCAACTGCCATCGGGAACATCATGATTCAGGCAAAAGCAGCGGGATGTGTCGATTCGTTACAGGAAATGCGCGGCATTATTCGCGAATCAGTGTTACTCGATGAGTACCTGCCCGAAAACGCTCAGGCCTGGTCGGAAGCATATCATCAATTTATAAAAATCACAGAATTAAAGTAAGATAAAGAATGGCTACAGTTATTATTTTACCCAAACAGGGGCAATCGGTTGAAAGTTGTATCATCACAGAGCTGAAAAAGAAAAAGGGCGATGTGGTGAAAAAAGGAGATGTTTTGTTTGCTTACGAAACCGATAAAGCTTCGTTTGAGGAAGAATCGCCGGTGGATGGCGTGGTGCTGGAATCGTACTACAACGAAGGCGATGAGGTGGAAGTGTTGCTGAATATGATGGTGATTGGCGAGCCGGGTGAAGATATTACCGGATTGACCGGTGGTTCCGCTGCGGCTTCTTCGGATGCAGCTTCTGCGCAACAGATTAGCGCTTCTCAACAGGCCGCGGCTCCTGCTGCCGGACAAACATTGGCTCCTGCTGCTGGTCAGGCTTCAACGAGCCAGGCTGCTGATGTTACACAAGCTGCCCCGGCTGCATCGCCTGCGGTAAGTGTTCCCCAACCGGCTGCTAAGGCCTCATTCGTTTCTCCCCGTGCAAAAATGGTGGCTGCCAAAGAGGCTCTCAATGCTGAACAGCTTACAGGTAGCGGCCCCGGCGGTCGTGTGATCGAAAAAGATGTGAAGGCAGCCCTCGAAAACCGTCCGAAACTGTCGGGTGTGGCTAAGAAAATGGTGGCCGAAGAGGGTCTGAACGTTCAGGGTACAGGCTCTGGTCTGGCAGGAACGGTTACTTCAGCCGACTTTACTACTCCTGTGAATGCCCTCTACGGTGTGGATTACGAAGATAAGAAATTGTCGAACATGCGAAAGATTATTGCCAAATCGATGCATGCTTCGTTGCAAAATTCGGCGCAGCTCACGCACCACCTCGGTGCCGATGCCCGCCGCATGCTCGAACTGCGCAAAAAAGCCAAGTCAGCCCTTGAAGCTGGTAAACTTTCGGTGAATATCACCCTGAATGATATGGTGTGTTTCGCGGTTATTAAAGCACTGAAAAAATTCCCGAATGTGAATTCTCACTTTATGGGAGATGCCATGCGCTTGTTCAACAAGGTGCACCTCGGACTGGCCGTTGATACCGAACGTGGTTTGATGGTGCCTGCGGTACGCAATGCCGATGACCTCTCGATTACAGGTCTGGCCAGTCAGTTGAAGGAAGTGGCCAACAGCTGTAAAAAAGGAGCTATCTCACCCGAATTACTCGCTGCCGAAGCGGCAACCTTTACCGTTTCCAACCTCGGCAATTACGGAGTGGAAATGTTTACTCCGGTAATCAACCTGCCTCAGTCGGCTATCCTGGGAGTAAACACAATTGTTCCGCGTCCGAAAGATTTAGGCGAGGGGGTGTATGCCTTTGTTCCCTACATCGGACTCAGTCTTACCTACGACCACCGCGCCCTCGATGGCGGCGAAGCGACCCGTTTCCTGAAACAAATTGCTATTGAAATTGAGAACCTTGAACTCGAAGTGGTATAAACTCCATGAATGGCTGTTTGCAGCAAAAAAGTGTGTAAATTAGCGTTCAGGAAAATTTTAAACGAAAATCAATTCATGGAACAGTACGATTTAATCATTATCGGCGGAGGACCAGCAGGTTACGTGGCAGCCGAACGGGCCGGTCACAAAGGACTGAAGGTCATTTTATTTGAAAAAAAGAGCATGGGTGGCGTTTGCCTTAACGAAGGATGTATTCCAACGAAAACCCTGCTGTATAGTGCAAAAATATACGAGAATGCGCTGCATGGTGATAAGTATGGCGTTTTCGGCGACAATATCCGCTTCGATTTTTCCAAACTGATGGCCCGTAAGAATAAGGTGGTGCGTAAGTTGGTTGCCGGTGTGGAAGGTAAGATGAAAATGCATCATGTGACGGTGGTAAATGCTGAAGCTATCATTGTGGGTCGTAGCAGTGAAGGTGTGGAAGTTAGCAGCGGTGGAACATCCTACAAAGGAAAAAACCTGTTGATTTGCACGGGCTCGGAAGCCTTTGTTCCGCCCATTCCGGGCTTGGTTAAGCCCGGCGAAGGTGTACTATCAAACGGCACTAAAACAGCATCAGCTGATACTACGCTTTCAAACAGCGAAAATGAGATTATCCTCACCAATCGCGAAATACTTATGCTGAAGGAACAACCCACATCGCTGGTGATTATTGGCGGTGGTGTCATCGGGATGGAGTTTGCCAGCTTCTTTAATAGCCTGGGAACAAAAGTGACTGTAGTAGAGATGCTACCGGAAATTTTGGGCGGACTCGACCTGGAAATTTCGGCCATGATGCGTGCGCATTATGCGAAGAAAGGCGTTGAATTCTTCCTTAGTGCCAAAGTGGTTCAAGTGCATGGAAACAAGGTAGTATTTGAAAAAGATGGAGCTACTCAAACGATAGAAGGTGAAAAAATTCTGGTGAGCGTTGGCCGTCGGCCCGTGACAAGCGGTTTCGGTCTCGAGAACCTTGGCGTGGAGCTCTTCCGCGGGGGTATCAAAGTGGATGAAAAGATGCGCACCAATGTTCCCGGAGTGTTTGCAGCAGGCGATGTAACCGGATTTTCCCTGTTGGCACACACAGCCAGTCGCGAGGGCGAAGTGGTGGTGAACAACCTCACTGGCCGCGCCGATCGCATGCGCTACAATGCCATTCCGGGCGTGGTGTATACCAATCCCGAAGTAGCAGGCGTAGGCGAGACCGAAGAATCGGCCCGTGCCAAAGGGTTGAAGTTTAAAGTGGCGAAACTGCCCATGGCCTTTGCCGGACGATTTGTGGCAGAGAACGAAGGCGGCAGCGGAATTTGCAAGGTGTTGATTGGTGAAAAGTATGGCGAAGTAATCGGTGTTCACATGCTCGGCAATCCGTGCAGCGAAATGATTTACGGCGCCTGCATGGCCATCGAACAGGAAATGACCCTCGAACAAATGCAGGAAGTCGTATTCCCGCACCCCACCGTCAGCGAAATCTTCAAAGAAACCCTTTTCGCCTTTTAATAAAACATTAAAACGAGAAAACACCTCTAAACCCCACCCATTAATCATTAATAATTAAACATTATAAAAAATGCCCAAAGTACAGTACATCGACCCGTCTCAATCACGCAAAGCGGGTCAGCTCGATTTTCAACCGATACCCGTCAACCAGTATCAAAAAACTGTGAAAGACGAAAAAGGAAATTTCACCAACGAGGAATTTAAAGCCATTTACCACGACATGGTACTCATCCGTGAGTTTGAAACCATGCTCAACCTTATTAAAACAAAAGGGGAATACAACGGTACCGCTTATAACCACCCCGGCCCGGCTCACTTGTCAATTGGACAGGAATCGGCAGCGGTAGGAATGGCGTGGACGCTTACCGTCGATGATTTTATTTTTGGCTCACACCGCTCACATGGCGAAATCCTCGCCAAGGGTATGTCGGCGATTCATAAATCCGACGATGCGTTCCTGATGAAGGTGATGACGGAATTCTTTGATGGCGCTGTATTGAAAGTGGTACAACAGGGCTTTGAAGGAACGACCAAAGAGCTGGCTCGTCGCTTTTTGGTTTACGGTACTCTGGCCGAAATTTTCGCACGCGAAACTGGTTTCAACAAAGGGCTGGGTGGATCGATGCACGCTTTCTTTACACCGTTCGGCGTGTATCCCAACAATGCCATCGTGGGTGGTTCGGGCGATATTGCTGTAGGAGCAGCATTATACAAAAAGGTAAATCGCAAACCGGGAATGGTGGTTGCAAATATCGGCGATGCATCGATGGCCTGCGGTCCGGTATGGGAAGGTCTGTCGTTCGCCTCCATGGATCAGTTCAACGAACTGTGGGAGGGCGATATGAAGGGCGGACTACCTGTGATTATCAACATAATGAATAACCAGTATGGAATGGGCGGCCAAACCTGCGGTGAAACGATGGGTTATGGTGTTGCCGCCCGCATTGGTGCCGGTGTGAATCCCGATCAGATGCATGCTGAGCGTGTGGATGGTTACAATCCGTTGGCAGTGATTGATGCCTACAAACGCAAACGCAAAATTATCGACGAAAAACGCGGTCCGGTGCTGCTCGATGTGCTCACCTACCGCTACAGTGGCCACTCGCCTTCCGATGCTTCGTCGTACCGTTCGAAAGAAGAAGTGGAAGCCTGGGAAAAACAGGACTGTATTGCCAGCTTTGGCAAACAGTTGGTGGAAGCCGGAGAAGCAGCTCAAACCGATCTTGATGCCATCTGGGCTGATGTGAAATCGGTGGTGTACGAGATGTTCCTGAAATCAATTGATGATACTATTTCTCCACGGATGAGCAATCCCGAAGTGATCAGCGAGATGATATTCTCGAACGGATCAGTGGATGCAATGTCGGAAGCGAAACCCGATGTGCTGATGCCGCTGGAAGAAAATTCAAGGGTGAAGAAACTGGCAGCTAAAGAGCGCTTTGCTTTCGATGCCGATGGAAAACCCTATAGCAAGATGAAGCAATATCAGTTGCGCGATGGTATTTTCGAAGCGCTGATGGATCGTTTCTATAAAGATGCCTCGCTGGTGGCCTATGGTGAAGAAAACCGCGACTGGGGTGGCGCTTTTGCCGTGTATGGCGGTATGACTGAAGCCCTGCCGTATCATCGTTTGTTCAACTCGCCCATTGCAGAAGCTTCGATTGTAGGAACAGCCATTGGATATGCGATGTGTGGCGGACGTGTAGTTCCTGAAATTATGTACTGCGACTTCCTGGGTCGTTGCGGCGACGAGGTGTTCAACCAGTTGCCCAAATGGCAGGCCATGAGTGGTAATGTGCTGAAAATGCCGGTGGTATTACGCGTATCGGTAGGTTCGAAATACGGTGCTCAGCACTCGCAGGACTGGACCTCATTAGTGGCACATATTCCGGGAATCAAGGTTTGTTTCCCCGTGACTCCGTACGATGCCAAGGGTTTGATGAACTCGGCACTTCAGGGCACCGATCCGGTGATCTATTTCGAAAGTCAGCGTATCTACGATATTGGTGAACAGTTCCACGAAGGTGGTGTTCCCGAAGGATATTACGAGATTCCGTTTGGTGAACCCGATGTGAAGAAGGCCGGTAACGACCTGACCATCCTCACCGTAGGTTACACGCTGTATCCTGCATTGCAGGCTGCCAAAGTGCTGGAAGAAAAATACGGAATGTCGGTAGAAGTTATCGACGCCCGCACATTGGTGCCCTTCAACTACGAAAAAGTGGTTGAATCGGTGAAGAAAACCGGTAAATGTATTGTGGCCAGCGATGCCAATGCACGTGGTTCGTTCCTCAACGACCTGGCCTCCAATATCTCGCAGCTTTGTTTCGATTACCTCGATGCTCCTGTATCGGTATTGGGTTCGCGCAACTGGATTACACCGGCCTATGAGTTGGAAGAAGCGTTCTTCCCGCAGGTAAGCTGGTTCCTCGATATGGTTCACGAACGCATCCAGCCACTGGCAGGTTATGTTCCCGGACAGAATTTCACCGATGGAGAGATCATCCGCAGAGCTAAAAAAGGAGTTTAAATCACAGTTGGAAAACCACTGAGCTAATCATCGCAGGAACATCCCCTGTAAACAGGACAGTCCCGCGAAGTTGAACCAAAATCGAATAATGATGATTAAAGTTAATGCCCATTTACATACGCCCTATTCGTTTAGCGCTTTTTCCGTACTGGAAGAGGCGCTCGACCGAGCGGTGGCCGAAGGAGTGAAGGTAGTAGGAATCAATGATTTTTATACTGCTGCTGGTTATGAATCCTGGTCGGAAGGCTGTCGCGAACGTGGACTCTATCCGTTGTTCAATATTGAACTCATCGGACTCAACGAAGCCGATCAGAAAGCGGGACTTCGTGTCAACGATCCGGGAAATCCCGGCCGTACCTACATTAGCGGGAAGGGACTGACTTTTCCGTTCCGTCTGGCTGAGCCCTATGCTTCGCAGCTGGCTTCGGTGCTGAAGGAATCGAACAAACAGGTGGAATCGATGTGCCGCAAACTGAATGGTATCCTGCTTGAAACGAATGCAGGTTTTATCCTTGATATCCGCTGGATACGAGCTGAACTTACCAATGGCATGTTCCGGGAGCGGCATCTTGCCAAGGCATTGCGATTAAAGGTGTATGAAGTTACAAAAGGCAACGAAACGGCCATCCGCTCTTTGTTGTCAACTATTTTTGGAGGAAAAGAACTCAAATCTTCCATTGAAGATGTGGCGGGTGTGGAAAATGAAATCCGGGCGAACTTGTTGAAAGCGGGCGGTGCTGCTTTTGTTCCCGAGGATCCGAAGGCTTTTCTTCCTGTTGAAACGGTGTGCAGCATTATTCTGGCAGCCGGAGGTATTCCTACCTATCCGTTCTTAGCCGATGATGCCAAAGGGGGCTATACCGATTTCGAAGCCAACCTGGAGCAGGTGGCTGAAGAGCTGACTCGCCGCGGTTTTCATTCGGTGGAATTCATTACGACCCGCAACGATGTGCAATTGCTCGAAAAGTATGCATCTTACCTCCACGAAAGGGGTTTTGTGGTAACGCTGGGTAGTGAGCACAATACACCAGCCATGGAGCCAATCGAGTTGTTTGCCCGTAATAGTACGCCGCTAAGCGATAAACTGATGCACATTAATTTCGAAGGGGCCTGTGTGGTGGCTGCCCACCAGCATTTGGTGGCACAGGGTTTACGCGGTTATGTGGATCCTGTGGGAAAGGTCGATCGTTCGAAACGAAATGAATTTATTGAATTAGGTAAAAAATTGATACTGGCATGATGAAAGGGTGAGCTCT
>JANJXE010000030.1 GCA_024709185.1 Paludibacter sp. | reverse complement strand
GGTTTTTTGGGGTGGGTTTAATTTAAATGGTTTTGGTTGTTTTTCCAACCGCCCGCGCAACATCTGTTAAATTTTTTCACAAACACCACCACACGACTCGTATATGGAGGTGGACATCGTGGATTGATGGGTAAAATTGCCGACACGATGATAGCAGCTGGTGGTGAAGTAACAGGCATTATGCCCCGTTTTATGACCGAGGTGGAATGGAATCATACCGGCCTAACGGAAATGATTTTAGTTGAATCGATGCACGAACGCAAGGAAAAAATGGCACATATGGCAGATGCTGTAGTTGCGTTGCCCGGAGGTTGCGGAACCCTGGAGGAACTGTTGGAGGTAATCACCTGGAAACGCCTCGGAATGTTTCCAAAACCCATTATCATTTGTAATACGGATGGCTACTTCGACCCACTAATCGAAATGTTAAATCGATCGGTGGATGAAAATTTCATGCGGGAAGAACACCGGCTGATGTGGCAGGTTGTTGACACACCCGCACAGGTGATTCACGCCTTGAATAATCCGGTAAAATGGGACGAAAATGCACGTAATTTTGCGGCTCTCTGAGTAAAAATGATAAATCACGATATACTATTTACAGGAATTGAACTTCCCGGCTCGTTTCAGAATGAAGACTGGGTGGCCGGTGTTTTGTTTGTTCTATTCGTTTTCAGTGTAATCGCTTTTGCAAGCTCCAGACAGTATGTTATGGCTGGGGTTGTCGATTTATTCAAACGCCAGAGCGATATCAACTTATCGCGAAAACTTACTTATTCCGATTTCTTTGCACGATTACTGCTGTTGATAAATGCAATTGGAGTATGCAGCTTGTTTGCCTATTCGGGAATGAGTCCGAATGTAAACGCGTCAGTTCAATTGTATACCGAATTGACCACCATTACAGCTGCGTACTTTCTTTTAAAGTACTTATCTATTCATCTGGTAGGATTTATTTTCCTGTCGCGCGAACAAACCCGACTGGCCATTTTACTCTATTTTCGGCTTTTTATGCTTGCCGGCTTGTTTTTGTATCCAATTTTAGTATTGAAAATATACTTTCTCAACGGTATGGCTGAAGAAGTATTCAACATCCTTGCAATCACTGTGGTTGGACTTCAGTTTATTTTCGTGACCATTAAAATATTTCAGATTTTTTACCTTAAAATATTAGATTTTTTTTACATATTATTGTATCTTTGCACCCTGGAAATTTTGCCCTTCACAGGGTTGTTTCAAGTGTATGAATTACTTATCAGAAATTTAAACTTTTAATCAAGTAAGGGATTGAAAATTAAGAAGATACTGGTTTCGCAACCTCAGCCGCCAGGAGAAAAATCTCCGTATTTTGACATCAGCGAAAAATACAATGTTAAAGTAGAATTCCGTCCTTTTATTAAAGTAGAAGGACTATCGGCAAAGGAATTCAGGACGCAACGTATATCAATTCTTGATTATACGGCTATCATTTTCATTGCAAAGCAGGGAATTGATCATTTCTTTCACTTGTGTGAGGAATTGCGAATCACTATTCCAGAGACAATGAAATATTTCTGTGTTACCGAATCAGTGGCGGTTTACCTGCAACACTATATTCACTACAGGAAACGTAAGGTGTTTTTCGGAACATCTACCCGTATGAGCGATTTGGTTCCGGTATTAAATAAGCACGCATCGGAGAAATTTCTCTTTGTCGCCCCTGAACAGGTAAACGAAGAAAGCATTTCTGCACTTGAAGGTTCAAAGATAAGCTATACGAAAGCTGTAATGTATCGCACAGTAAGTAATGACTTTAGCCCGGAAGAAGAGTTCAATTACGACATGCTGCTGTTTTTCAGTCCACTTGGTGTACAGGCTTTACTCAAAAACTTCCCTGATTTCGAACAGGGTGAGATCCAGATTGGATGTTTTGGCAACACAACGGCAGCAGCTGTAAGAGATTCAGGACTGCGACTCGACCTGGAAGCGCCCACTCCTCAATACCCTTCTATGACCATGGCACTTGATGCATTTCTGAAAGAATACGTCAAAAGGCTGAAAAAATAATTTAAACGCTCCCGGGGGAGTAATCGTGTATGAATATCCAACCGGTGGACAGGCATTTCAGAAAACAAGAACGTCTGTGCGGTGAAATTCGCACCGAAAAACTTTTTGCATCGGGGAAAGGATTTATTGTTTACCCTCTCAGGATAGTTTACCTTGTTACCGACAAGGAAGAAAATGCCCCTGTTCGGGTTCTTTTCAGTGTACCCAAAAAGAAAATCCGACTTGCGGTGAATCGTAATCGCATCAAACGGTTACTTCGGGAAAACTACCGCATCAACAAGCATGTTCTTTTCGCTGAAATGGAGAAAAAAGATGCTTCTCTTCACCTGGGAATCGTTTATCTGAGCAATGAAATGACCGGGTATACTACTATCGGAGAAAAAATGTCGACTGCCCTTCAACGACTGGCGAACAGTTTATAATCCCGAAACGATGAAGTTGAAAAAAACAATACGTCAGATTGCGCTTTTGCCGGTATATTTCTACCGCTATAGCATATCCCCGCTACTTACTCCCAGTTGCCGGTATACTCCTACCTGTTCGCAATACACCGTTGACGCCGTGCTAAAGCATGGGATTTTCAAAGGAGGCTGGCTGGCTCTGAAGCGAATTTTCAGTTGCCATCCATGGGGTGGAAGTGGCTACGATCCTGTGCCCTGATTCAAGCAATAAAAATCGAACTATCATGAAGAAACTAATCCGCTACATCCTGCTATTTCCTTTGTCAATGTGCTATGGAGCCATCGTTTCTTTCAGAAATCTGCTTTACGACTTTGGCCTGCTTGCCATACACGAAAAAAAGGTAGCCTTACTTTCTGTCGGAAATCTGACTGTGGGAGGAACCGGTAAAACTCCCCATGTTGAATTTCTACTTGAAATTTTACAGAACAATCTTCGGTTAGCGGTTCTCAGTAGAGGCTACAAACGCAAATCGAAGGGATTTGTAATGATTACAACCGGCTCAAAAGTAGAAGTCGCTGGTGATGAGCCACTTCAGATTGCAAGGAAGTTTCCACATATTCCTGTGGCCGTATGCGAAAAAAGAAGCCGGGGTGTCGACCTGATACTGGAACAACACCCGGATACCGATTTGATTATCCTCGATGATGCATTTCAGCACCGAAGCATTAAGACTGGCTTTCAGCTCCTGTTGACCGATTATAACCGGCTTCATACCCGCGACTATCTACTGCCGGGAGGCAACCTGCGCGAGCCGGTAAGCGGAAGTAAACGCGCTTCACATATCATGGTGACGAAGTGTCCTCCTGATTTATCGCCCATAGATCAACGCATTATTGAACTTGAACTTAAGCCGAAACCATATCAGGAAATTCTGTTTTCCCGTTTCAGGTATGAACCACTAAAGCCTTTGTTTCCGGATGAATCACCTGAGAATGTGGCACCAACAAGCCTGAAGGAATATTCCATTGTGCTGGCTACGGGAATTGTAACTCCTCAATTAATTTTACATGAATTGCAGGATAAATGTAAGCAACTCATTGCCGTGAATTTCCCCGATCATCATAGCTTTACCCTACAAAACCTTACCTTTTTGGAACGAAAACTGGAAAAGATTGAAAATCCGAATAAAATCATGGTGGTAACAGATAAAGATGCAGTACGTTTAATTAACAATTCATTTCTTCCTGATTCACTTAAAAAACATATCTTTGTGATTCCGGTAAAAGTCGAACTTCTGAATGACCAAACCGAAGTATTTATCAAAAAAATTATCGATTATGTTAGAGAAAATAAAAGAAACAGCTGACTTTCTGAAGCAACGGATGCCTACTTACCCGACTACAGGTATTATCCTTGGGACAGGGCTTGGAAACCTTGTAACTAAACTTACAGAAACTACGGAATTTCCGTACGAAACGATACCTAATTTCCCCGTTTCAACCGTTGAAGGCCATTGTGGAAAGCTAATCATTGGCAAACTCGGTGGAAAAGATGTTTTGGCTATGCAGGGCCGCTTTCACTACTACGAAGGTTACGACATGCAACAGGTTACTTTCCCTGTACGGGTAATGTATGCTTTGGGGATCCGCAACCTGCTTGTATCGAATGCTTCGGGTGGAATGAATCCGGACTTTGAAATCGGCGATCTGATGATTATAACCGACCATATCAATTTATTCCCCGAACATCCCCTGCGTGGAAAAAACCACAAAGAACTGGGCACTCGTTTTCCTGATATGAGTGAAGCTTATTCAGTGAAACTGATACAAAAAGCAAAAGAAATTGCAGCTCGAAACTCAATCAGGGTGGTGGAAGGAGTATATGTTGGCACAACCGGTCCTACGTTTGAAACACCTGCCGAGTACAAATATTTTCGTATAATAGGTGGAGATGCAGTGGGAATGAGTACAGTACCCGAAGTCATTGTTGCCAATCATGCAGGAATGAATGTATTTGGAATTTCAATTATCACCGATTTAGGTGTGCCTGGCAAAATTGTGGAAGTAACCCACGAAGAAGTACAGGAAATTGGCAACAAAGCGCAGCCTTTGATGACTCAAATCATGACAGAGCTGGTAGCTGATTTATAAATAGCTGCTAAATGATTTATAAAACAAAAAAGTTCATCGGAATAAAATCTGATGAACTTTTTTGTTTTAGTCACACAATATTTTCTCAATATATTCGGATCTCGTAAGGCAAACGAGCCTGAATGCCATTTATGTACTGAAGTTGGTCGATTTGTTTTACCAGTTTGTAGTGTTCACCCAAACGCATCTTCAACAACCGGGCTTCTGCTTCTTCGGTAAAGCTTTTCATCAGGCGGGTTTGAAAATCTTCCTTAGCAGGAAATTCTTTAACGTTAAATTCAGTAAGTCCGGCTTTTTCAGCGGCAATGCGAACAGCTTCGTCGAGACCAGCCAGTACATCCACCAGACCCAGCTTAAGCGCTTCCTCGCCGGTCCATACACGACCTTCAGCAATGGCCTTAATCTGGTCGGTTGTCATGGAACGACCATCGGCACAACGCTTTACAAATAATTCATAGCCACGATCCACATACCCCTGCATCAGGGCACGCTCTTCGGGACGGAAAGCCCGGTTAACCGATGGAGCATCGCTGTACTGATTGGTTTTCACCACATCGTAACTGAATCCCAGTTTTTTATTAAGTCCATCAATATTGGGTATCAAACCAAAAATACCAATTGAACCAGTAATTGTATTTGGCTGAGCTACAATAGTATCGGCAGGTGCTGAAATATAATAGCCGCCCGATGCTGCATAATCGCCCATGGATACAATCAGAGGTTTTTCTTTCTTTAGATTCGTAAGGGCTCTCCAAATCTGCTCTGAGCCATACGCACTTCCTCCCGGAGAACTCACGCGGAACACCACCGACTTCACCATCTTATCTTTTGTCACCTCATTGATAGTCTTCACCAATTTTTCCGAAACGATCCCGTTTCCTGAACCATCATCAATACCACCCACAGCGTAGATTACAGCCACTTTATCCTTGCTGAATTTGGTTTTATCCACTACCTTGTTCATCGATTTGTGGGTAAGTAATTTGTAATCTTTCAGATAGGAAGTAAGAATGCTGTCGGCTTCATCGGCATATACCAGCGAATCGATCATATTGTAGGCCACATATTTTTCAACCGGCTGCATAGTCATCATTTCATCAGCATATGCATTCAGTTGATCAGCAGAAAGCTTACGTGAAACTGCAATTTCATTGATCATTGTATTCCACATCGAACGGGTATATGAAGTAACCTGTTCACGGTTAGCATCACTCATTTTGGTCTGTATAAATGGCTCAACAGCCGACTTGTAAGTCCCTACTTTTACCACCTGCATTTCAACTCCCAGCTTGTCGAGGGTATTCTTCAAAAAGAGCACCTCAGAAGCAATACCCCTGAAATCGACCATTCCGGCGGGATTAAGAAGTAGTTGATCGGCTACGGTTGCCAGGTAGTAATTTGTTTGGGTATAATTATCAGCATACGCAACAATAAACTTTCCGTTCGACTTGAAATCGATCAGTGCATCCCGAATCTCTTTTACAGAGGCAAGGCCACCCACCAGAGTACCCCCTTTCAGATAAATACCTTTAATCAGTGAATCGTTTTTTGCTTTGTCAATATTAAGCAGGATTTCATCCAAACCCAGCTGTTGAACAGCCGGCTGACCCATTGCTTCAGCAAATACAGCACTAAACGGATCGTCCTCCGATCGATCAACCAGTTGACCTTTGAGTTCCAACTCATAGATAGAAGGAGCTTTTACTTTTACCGGGGCATCGGACGAACCGGCAATTGCACCCAAAACACCGAACAGAACTAATAAACCAACGATAGTGGTAACAATGATGCCAGTAATGGTGGCAAGTGTGTACTTTAAAAAATGTTTCATGATTGTATGTTTATTAACAATTTACTATAACGTTTATCCATCCAAAATAGTTTGCATCGTTAAAAAAAAAGCAGCCAAAGTTGCAAAAGCAGATTCTTTTCTATTACTTTGCGGACTTTTTCTTTTTAAATTTATAATGAATTCAAAATTAATCTTCAGTTTAGTCCTTGGCTATTTATTGGTATTCCTGAACTTTCCGGTACAATCTATTCCGGCAAGTCCAACTCCGGTTGTAGTCACTCAACCCGATGGCAGTAACTTAACACTTCGTATCTTTGGTGATGAATCGAGAAAGATAAGAACCACGATTGATGGTTATCTGGTACAAAAAAACAGCAGAGGGTTTTATGTCTATGCTGAGCAGACTACGAAACAGTCTGAGCAGCGAATTGCACGCAATCCGGAAGTACGGAGTAGCGACGATGCTAATTTTCTGACAGGAATTTCGAAATACGATATTCAGGCTTCGTTGAAAAGTAGCCGACAGGGCATGCGTAAAGCGCCAACAATCAGTCAGTCGACAGGATTTCCAACCCTTGGATCGCCCAAATCGCTGGTCATCTTAGTTGCCTTTAAAGATAAAAATTTTGTAGTTCCCACTCCTTCAACAGCTTTTTCCAGCTTGCTTAATTCCGAAGGGTACAGTCAAAATGGTGGAACCGGATCGGCCCGCGATTATTTTCGGTCATCCAGCAATGGGAAATTCAATCCTACTTTCGATATAGTAGGTCCCTATCAACTTCCCGACAGTATGAAATATTACGGGGCAAATGACAGTGAAGACTTTGATATAAGGCCTACTGAAATGGTAGCTATCGCCTGTAGCCTGGCTAACAAT
>JANJXE010000012.1 GCA_024709185.1 Paludibacter sp. | reverse complement strand
GTGCGACTGAATTCCCGATTGATTTTTGTCCTGAAATACCGATTTAAGGTCGCCGGTTACAGGATCTAAAATTCGATCACCGGTTACACTATGGTAATATGGAACGGTTCCGGTAAATAATGTTGTTATATCGGAGGCATTTCCGTAAGAGGTAGTCATAGAGGTGAGTTTGCGAAATGAAGCGCCACCGGAGGTGATCCGTTTAAAACCTTCTCCGTTGAACCGCGTCCACAACTGTTGCAGATGCTGATGCTGCATACCATCCACCATAATTCCAACCACCAAACGAGGTCGTTCAACTACATTTTGGGCCTGAACGCCTGAAATCAGAAGTGAAGCGATAACAATAAATGATATCAGGCCTTTTCGTTTAGTCGATCGTTTCATAACACCCCTTTCGTAGAAGGCAGTTCAAATTGATACACATCGCGTTTCACTGCCATTTTAATTGCTTTAGCCAGGGCCTTGAACATCCCTTCAATTTTGTGGTGTTCGTTGTTACCTTCTGCCTTAATATTCAGATTCATCATAGCAGCATCGCTCAGTGACTTAAAGAAATGATAAATCATTTCAGTAGGAAGATCACCAACGTATTCGCGTTTGAAATCAGCTTCGTACACCAGCCAGGGACGACCACCAAAATCGAGCACTGCCGAACAAAGGGAATCGTCCATCGGCAGACAATACCCGTATCGTTCGATGCCCCGTTTGTCGCCAATGGCCTGTTTCAATGCAGCTCCAAGGGCAAGTGCAGTATCTTCAATGGTGTGATGTTCGTCCACTTCCAGATCACCTTTCACCATAATGGTGAGATCGCAACCAGCATGCCGACCGATTTGCTCCAGCATATGGTCGAAGAACTTAAGGCCTGTATTAATGGAGGCTTTTCCACTTCCATCCAGGTTTAGTTCAATGAAAATATCCGTTTCTTTGGTGGTACGCTGAACTATGGCTTTTCGTTCACCTGCAAATAAAAATGCAGCGATTGCATCCCAGGAGGTAGTTTGCAGGGCACAATATTCCTGCAACCCCTTTTTGTTCAGCACGGTAGCATCATCCGAAATAAATATTGCTTTACAACCCAGATTTTTGGCCAGCTCAACATCAGTAACCCTGTCGCCAATAACAAACGAACCGGCTATATTATAATCAGAAGAAAAATACTTTGTCAGAAGTCCGGTTCCCGGTTTGCGGGTAGCTAAGCCATCCTCCGGAAACGATGTATCGATGAAAATCTCGTCAAACTGAATCCCTTCTCCTGCAAGAATCTGTAGCATTTTTCCCTGAACAAGGTCGAAGTGCTCCTGTGGATAAACGCTAGTTCCCAATCCATCCTGATTGGTTACCATAGCCCATTCGAAATCGGTTTTGGTACGAATGAAATACAGGTTTCGCAACACAGCTGGTAGAAATTCCAGTTGGTCGAGCCTGTCAACCTGAAACGTTACGGGCGGTTCGGCAATAATGGTCCCATCACGATCGATAAAGAGCACTTTTTTCCCGGGAGAACTGATAAAACTCATTGTGGTAGCTATAAATTTACTGTCTGCAAAAATAGTCTTTTTTAGCGGTTTTTTAAAATACTTCCATTTATAGCAGGATGTATTGGTGCAATAAATAATTAATAGTACCTTTGCAACACTTTTTAAGAAACCGCCTTACAGTTTTATCTTTCAGATATTCAAATACTTATTATATGGAATTAGATTGGTTACATTCATTAATCTTTGGAGAAGGTATTGCGCATACGATTCTTTTGTATGCCTTTGTCATCGCTATTGGCGTGATGCTGGGTAAAATTAAAATTTTCGGCGTCTCGCTGGGAGTTACCTTTGTATTGTTCGTTGGTATTGTTGTTGGTCATTTCGGGTTAGAAGCTAATCCTGAGCTAATGCATTTCATGCGGGAATTCGGATTAATTTTGTTTATTTATTCTATTGGTTTGCAGGTAGGTCCGGGTTTTTTCTCTTCATTCAAAAAAGGAGGAATGCAGTTGAATCTGCTGGCTGCCACTGTAGTTCTACTGGGTGTAGCCGTTACCATCGGGCTGTTTTACACATTCTCAGGACGAATACCTATGTCGATGTTTGTTGGAATTCTTTCCGGAGCGGTAACCAACACACCCGGTCTGGGAGCTGCCCAGGAGGCACTGCGACAGTTGTTCGATGCAGGGCAAATTACGGAAATTCCACAAATAGCGTTGGGGTATGCAGTTGCTTATCCATTAGGTGTAACGGGTATAATCTTCTCGCTCATCATCATCAGGGTGCTTTTCAAAATTAAGCTGGATAAGGAAGATGAAGCAATTCAGAATCAGGATTCAAAACAGGATGGAACGAAAGTGATTACCCTGCGCATAAGTTCCAAGGCCATACATGGAAAAAATATCGCACAAATTCGCCGGTTGATCGGTCGTCAGTTTGTGATTTCGCGCTTGTTTACCGACAACACCTATTCCATTCCAAAAGCCGACACAATTCTTCACAACGATGACATTATTTTACTGGTTGTAAGCGATGACAATGCAGAAGCAGTTCAGGAATTACTGGGGGAAGTTGTTGAACACGACTGGAAAGAATCGGAATCGAAAATGATTTCGCGGCGTATTGTGATTACCCGTGATGTGATTAACGGTAAAACACTGGGATCATTGAAGCTCAGGGCGCTGAACGTGAATTGTACCCGAATAATCCGGTCGGGTTTCGACCTTCTTGCCACCGACGATTTGGTGTTGCAGGTGGGCGACCGTGTTGTAGTGGTGGGTTCACCCGAGTCGATTCAACGAATTGAACAGGTACTTGGAAATACGCTAAAACGTCTCAACGAACCACATCTGATTACGCTTTTCGTAGGAATATTTCTAGGGATTATTATTGGCAGTATACCGTTTTTTGTTCCCGGCATGCCAATGCCAGTGAAACTTGGTTTGGCCGGCGGACCGCTGGTAGTAGCAATATTACTCGGACGATTCGGATTTAAATTGCGCCTCATCACCTACACTACTCAAAGTGCCAACCTTTTGCTTCGTGAAATTGGCATTACGCTCTTCCTTGCCAGCGTTGGTATTGCATCGGGAGGTAATTTTGTGGATACTGTGGTGAATGGCGATGGTTTGTTGTGGGTTGCCAGTGGTGTGATTATCACTATGGTACCGCTCATCATCACAGGTATAATAGGCCGTAAGGTATTGAAATTAAATTATTTCACTCTGATGGGAATGCTGGCTGGCAGCACTACCGATCCACCGGCACTGGCGTATGCCAATCAAACAGCCGGAAACGATGCTCCGGCTGTGGCGTATTCAACAGTGTATCCATTAACGATGTTTCTGAGGGTTATTATGGCTCAGATACTGATTCTGGCATTCGCATAGTTACCAATTTTTTTATCCGATCCGTATAAAACTATAAAAGTCGAGCTTAAAAAGAGATAATCACTAAAATGCTGACATATATCATTTTAGCGACGATTTAGTAAATATTCCGGCTGGTAAAACGGCATCCAATTGCAGTTCAAGAAACGTCATGCGGGTGCCGCCGCCGTTTTTTAGCATATCCCGATAAAGCATAGTCATAGGAAACCAGCGGCCCTGCACCCGTTTAACATCCGAAAGTTCAATCCGCTTTAGCAACTTGCCGCTTTTCGAATACATTTCAATCTGTAAAGGAATGTTGCGTTCCTGATCCACCCACATCTTCTGTCGGGCATAACTCACCTCAGGCGACAAGGCATTGAGCGTGACCACCCAGCATTTTCGGTCGTTGATAGTTTCAGCAGCATCAACAACTGCGGCGTATTGTTCGAGCAGGGGTGTGTCGTTCATCATGTCTTCGTACGATAAATCGCTGCCCATCACCGACTGGCGCAACATATGCCCGGAAATCTGAATAACCCGGTCAGTGGTAGGTGAATAAATCCATAACTGCTGAGCCGTTTTTAGCATTTTGGTGCCCTTCTCGCGGGAAGGTGCCAAATATTCGGTAAAAGCATTCTGATCCCCTTCCGAATAGGACTTAGCTTCCAGCGTACGACTTCCCCGCGCCGTTGATATTTCCATACGCGACACCGAAATACGGGTTTTTGCAGACATATTCTGATCCACCTTTTCCAATACCGATTTCCCCGAAGGAAAATTCTGAGCTGTACTAATCGCAACACAGCCCATTATACAAATCACCAATGCACTCCACTTCATATCTTAAAAAATTTAATCATTAAAAACGTAAAAAACACTCTTCACCCCACCCATTAATCATTAATCATTTAACATTACGTTTCGTTTTCCTTAAACAAACTTGCTGTTTGCCGTTTATATATACCAATTCCGGCAAGCAAAGCCCCTGTAACTGTTGATAAAACACCAGGAATAAAACCAATGTACCAGGTTTCAGGAGTTATCCTCGCCCTGAAAACAGTAGGCATCATCAGGGTCGAATCTTTAATCATATCACCTGCATCGAGACCGTATTCCTGCATCAGGTAGGCTAAAACCAGTCCGAAAGCTGTTCCGATAACCGAACCTATCAGTCCAATCAGCACCGATTCGCTGACAAGCGAACGATAGGTTTCGTGTTTGGTTTCTCCTATTGCCAGCCGGAGTCCGAATTCACCATAACGCCTTAAACCTCCCAATAATCCGGCATTCCAAAGCACAATCGACATAGCAAAAACAAAAATAAAAATGATCACCAGACCTGCATAGTTGGAATAGCTAATCAGAAAATCGATACCTTCAGCAAGGCTCATTGGAACAAGCACCAGCGAAAACGGATCGTCTTCGTTCAGGTGAGTGGCATTAAACTCCTGTTGAATTTTTATACCCAGTTTATCATCGTACTGATCGGGGAAGAAACCCAGTATTTCGCCTGTTGCATCCTCCATGTACAACGCTTGTCGAATATCCTCCACATCAGCATAAATAACACCTTTGTCGAGTGCAGCAATGCCAAAATGAAGCGTACCGCATACTGTAAAATTGTACATGGCCATATCGCCGTACATCGACGAAGAAATAAGGGTAACCGGATCGCCGATAGTGAGATTCATTTTCTCAAACAATTCATTGGAAATCAGAACTTCACCGGGTTGTTGAGGTAATCGTCCGGCAAACAATTTTGTATTCAACTCCAGACGATTAATTTCTTTTTCCGAGCCCAACAACTGAATGCCAACACCTGCTACATTTCCTTGCGACCGTGTTTGACCCAGACTATCAGGTGCATCCAGCAAACCTCCGAAAAGGATACGTTCAGTCCATTCCACAGCCGGAAATTCAGTCTGTAAACGTTTCAACACCTTATTTGCTCCTGCAATTGCATATTCAATCGGACGTTGAGAGCTATTCTGCTGATATCCATAAGTAGTAACCTTCACATGGCCCGAACTGAGTCGTGCCGACTCTTCGATACTATCGGTGAGCACACCATTAAGATAGGCATGCA
>JANJXE010000011.1 GCA_024709185.1 Paludibacter sp. | reverse complement strand
GTTTACCTGATATAACCCGAGTGACGACAACACATACCAGGCCGACATTTGTCCGCAGTCTTCGTTGCCGATAATGCCATCAGGTTGATTGGTATAAAATTCTTTCATAATGTATCGAACCTTTTCTGCCGTTTTCCACTGTGCACCAGCAAAAGCATACAAAAAAGCCACATGATGACTCGGTTCATTGCCGTGGGCATACTGTCCGATTAAGCCGGTAATATCCATAGAGGCATGTTCGCCCATATCGCCTTCAGCTGCAAAAAATTCATCGAGCTTCGTCACAAATGGCTTATCACCACCATACAACTTAATAAGCCTTTCAGGATTCTGCGGTGCAAAAAAAGCATATTGCCAGGCATTTCCTTCAGTAAAATCGCCTTTGGCATGAATCGATTTAAATGGATCGAAAGGTGTACGCCAGCTGCCATCGCTCATCTTTGGGCGGATAAACCGAATCGTTTCATCAAAATACTGTTGAAAATAATCTGCCCGCCGACTGAAAGTCTCGTATTCGGACTGCTTGCCCATTTTCTTTGCCATTTGAGCAATTCCCCAATCGGCTACCGCATATTCCATGGCTTTCGACACCGACTGATACATTTTATCGGCAGGAATATACCCTTTTTCCACGACTTCCCGGATACCCGGGTAAACAGGATTGGTAGCCGAACTCACGCAAGCTTTAAATGCTCTTTCCGCATCAAAACCACCAAAGCCTTTCAAATAGGTATCTGTTATCACCTGAATTGAACTATAACCCGGCATACAATGGGTCTCCCCGCCATTCAAAGGCCATATGGGCAGATAACCCTGTTGATCGTAAATGCTGAGCATCGAATTTACAAAATCGGCAGTTTTTTCAGGCTGAATGATAGTGAACAGCGGATGTAACGCCCGATAGGTATCCCATAAAGAAAAAGTGGAATAATTGGTGTGTTTCACATTCCGATAGATTTTATCGTCGTGCCCGCGGTATTCACCATTGATATCACTGTACAAGGTAGGCGAAATAGCTGTATGATACAAAGCTGTGTAAAAAATCTCCTTTTTTATTTTACAGGATGTCTCGATGGTAATGCGCGATAATTCCTTCTCCCATAGTTTTTTTGCATTTGCTACTACTCCATAGAAATCCAACGTTGGCTGGTCGGATGCCATATTAGCCGCAGCATTGCCGATACTCACCGACGAAAGTCCGACTTTAATCTCCAGTACCCCGGGATTTTTATCGAACGATAGCACCCCTTTGATAAGCCCATCAGCAGCTTTCCCGTTAACTAACTTATCCTTATTGAATAAATTCAGTACAGAAACCGGGAAGTTGGTTTTGGCCACAAAAAAAACTTTCTGGCGGGGACTCCAGCCCTTCGAGAAACGATATCCCTCAATTGTATATTCATCCAGTAATCGCATATAAGTAGAGTCGGCTTTGTCTCCATTTCCTTCCACTAAGTCAATCATAACCCGTGCCTTTTCGTTTGCCGGAAAGGTGTATTTATGAAAGGCAACATGAGCTGTAGCCGTTAATTCTACCTTTACCCCATTGTCGAGCATTACAGAATAATAGGCTGGATGTACGGTTTCGTTTGTACGTTTGAAATACGAAGCACAGGCACCGGAAATATCATGTTGCTGCCCCCTGTTAATCCGTATATCTCCGGTATAAGGCATCATCAGAATATCTCCCTGATCGGCCACGCCGGTTCCGTTGAGGTGAGTTTGTGAAAAACCGATAATGATACTGTCGGAATAATGATACCCCGAGCACCAGTCCCATCCTTTGTAAATATTATTAGGACCCACCTGCACAGCACCAAAAGGAACACTGGCACCTACAAACACATGCCCGTGACCTCCTGATCCAATGTACGAATTGACGTGATGATATAAAGGTGAAAGTTTCGGAGTTGATTTAGTGTTGGCAAATGTAACCAGAACCATCGACAGCAAAATAATAAGCATGTTTCTCTTCATGAAATTTGATTTTTTAAACCCGAACGGAATCAGCAACACTTTATCACTTAAACGGATTTATAGTAGTTTTACAATTTGGATACAAACATACGGCTTGCGTATTAAACCAGACTTAATAAATACTTAATCAATAGAAAAAATGTTTCTGACTTCAAAAAAGGTGGTTCCTATTGCCGGAAAAAATGTATTTTGCTAATTTTACGCTGTAATAATTAATCCTAAGAGATGATTTCAGCCAAACAGCTCGTTTTAGTTATCCTTTTAACATGTACTTATTTTGTTAGTGCCGGAAAGAAGCAAAAAGAAATATTCCGGTTTGTACAACTTACTGATACGCAACTGGGTATGATCAGTAAAAATGAAAATTCAGAGGAGGAAGAACGATTATACAAACTGGCGATTGACGAAGTGAATAAACTTAAACCGGCCTTTGTTGTCATTACCGGTGATTTTGTCAATCTCCGTACCGACACCAATCAAATCAAAACGTTCATAGAACTAACATCATTATTCAAGAAAAAAATTCCTGTCTATTTAATTCCGGGCAATCATGATGTAGGGCAAAAGCCTGATAAGAGCACACTCGATTTTTATTTCAGATTCTATCCCACCGACCGGTTCAGTTTTGCATATAAGTGTGTTCAATTCATTGGTATCAATAGTTGCCTTGTTAATTCAGGGATTGAAGAAGAGACAGTACAGTTTAATTGGTTGAAACAGGAACTGAACAAGAACACCACCAGAAAAATAATTTTCTCACATCATCCGTTTTTCACACACCACTTCAACGAAAAAGACAGCTATTCCAATATCCCCTTTATTCAACGTGCGGAATACATGAAGCTGTTTCATTCTCATGGAGTTACAGCAATAATTGCAGGGCACTACCACAACAATGCCGAAGCTCAGTTTCAAGACATTCCCATGATAACGACATCGGCTGTAGGCAAGCAATTGGGAAAAGCCAACTCAGGATTTCGGATTATACGGGTTTACAACGACAGCATCAGTCACAGCTATTTTGAACTGCCTGTTGAGTGAGATGATCTCCCTAAAATGCATTAACCCTCTTCGTCATAAATCTTCCTGCAACAAAATCAGATGACTTAGCAGATTAATTGGATAGTCAGAATATAGAGGAGATTCAGAAGTGTGATTTATCTTTTTAAAAATCGTTGTGGTAGATGGTTTTCAACTACTGTTAAATAACTACCTGCGGTTAATTTACTAATATCCACTTCTCCTGTTGTTTGGACACTACACACCACCTGGCCTGACATATTATAAATCACAACAACAGTAGGGTTTTTTACATCTTTAATATTCAGGGTTTGTTGATTGTTGCTTAAATAGATAGCTGACTGAGCATTCCGGAGATTCGGTTCAATCCCCGTTGGTTGCCAACTATTCCCCCAGCCGGAC
>JANJXE010000450.1 GCA_024709185.1 Paludibacter sp. | reverse complement strand
TCAACGTGTTTGAGATGTAGGAAGGGAAGTCGTTGGAATAAAAAAACTTTTTTGCAATAAGTGTTCCAACAATGGTTTTACCAAGTCCCACCACATCAGAGAGAAAGAAACCATTGTGTTTTTGAAGCAACTTGAAACCCTCGTTCACTGCATCAATCTGATAAGATAACCGTTTGAAACCTTTAGGCAAGTCAGTCACCGAGTTTGGATCAAACTCTACACTCTTGCCGAAATACTCAATCAAAAACTTCATATATACCTCGAAAGGCGTAAAATGATCGTTCAGGTATGTTTCCTGTTTGATGCGTTCAACTTCGACGGGTAAGATGGCAATACCCTCGTTCCAAAGCTTTTCAAATTCATTGGAAGCAAATACAACATCGTCGTAATCGTTCAACAATACATTGAACTCGTAATTTGAAATATCGGAACTGCCTAATCCGGCATCGGTTAGATTTGAAGATCCCGTTATCACATGGCCCGAACGATGTTCACTCCAGTTTTCAGGTCGGAAGATGTAAATTTTGGCATGCAGTTTATGCGTTGGATGTGCTTTAATCTGAATCTTTTTGTTGGCAATATCGTTGATGAACTGTTTAATTCCTTCTTCTACCTCCTTGTTATACGAAGACTGCTGGATATCTGAGGTTATTTCATTCTGAAACTCTAAAACTGTCTGTGTGGCATCCCCCTGAAACAACAAACCTTTAGAGTGATATTTACTTATAATTTTGTCAACATTTATTCCCACCAGAATGCGGATGGTTGGCACATGCTCAAGAAATGGTCTGATTTTGAAATAACCGGAAGCTCTGAAATAGCCTATCAATGCATCAAAAAACTGAATGTCTTTGTTGTTTTCAAAGATACCTTTGAATTTTTCTATTAGAGTATTTGCGCCTTCGTTGGTAAAGAATTTTGATGCCATAGGTTGATTATGTGATTGTTAAGAGGGTGAGAATCAAATATTGTAATTCCACCCCCAAAAATAATAACATAAATTGAATAAACAATATAAAAAATTAACAAATTGCACAAAACATCATCACATTGAGATTCAATTACCTATCCAATACCCTTGCTAAAATTTAATTAAAAAATGCCAAAAAACTTTATGCCATACGCATTGTTTAACCTCCATTCTTTAATTTTACACCTAAACAACCCAAGGGGTTAAATCAAATTAACCCCTTTATTAAACTTTTACAAAAATGAAAGAAAAATTAAGCTGTTCCAGTTTACAGGAAGAACTATGCGCGTTTATGAAGCGCAATGCGATTAAGTTTCCCGGCAACGATGCCCTGTTGCAAGAAATCACCCAACGAGTTTTAAGTGCCATGCAACCGTCAGAACACGAGAAAATGAAGCGATTTTTGTTGCTTTTCAGCAGTAGTGTGAACACATTTAGGTAGGATATTTCAAAAAGCTCTGAGCTTTTTATTTTTCTTCGGGGAAGGTAGATGTAAAAGCTCTGAGCTTTTGGTAGAAACCTCTGGGCTTTTTATGAAAACCTCTGAGCTTTTTGTAAAAAGCCCAGAGGTTTTTAATTGAAATAAGGGAGGACAATGTAATAAATCAGGGTGGATGGATACAGCAATGCCGGTCATCGCGTTTCTACCAACATTTTTACCGCCTCCACCCACTCCTCTTCGGCATTCAGACTTTCGCACATCAACAATTCCTTTCCACCATGCCGGATGAAAAGTTCGCGGTAGTCCTGCCCGATTTCGACAATGGTTTCGAGACAGTCGGCCACAAAGGAAGGGGCAACGACCAATACACGTGATTTACCTTCTTTAGCTAACTGAATCACGACATCCTCGGTAAACGGACCAATCCATTTCCTGGCAAAGCGTGACTGAAAAGCGACGGTGTAATGATTCTGCGACAGGTTGAGGGCGCCGGCAATCAGGCGGGCAGTCTGGTAACTGGTCGCCTTGTAACATTCCTTGCCATATACAGGCATGTTTTGTTCGCAGGCACATCCAGGGACACCCTGATCTGGATGAATGCGCTGAACATGTCGCTCGGGCAGACTGTGACAGGAAAATATGATGTGATCGAAGGTCTCGGGCTGATAACCGGCAATGCGTTTGCAAAAAGCATGGATAAAGCCCGGATCATCGTAGAATTGCCGGATAAACTTTATTTCGCGGATGTGTTGCAGCTTTTTTTGGTATTTTTGTACGGTATGGACTATGCTACCGGTTGTGGATGAAGCATATTGCGGAAACAGTGGAAGCACCAACACTTCTTCGACCCCCGATTGATCTATTGCGGATAAAACCGATTGAATGGATGGGTTTCCATAACGCATGGCGGCATAAACGGGATGCGATTTACCGAGTGCTGACTGTAGTCGTTCCCGCAAGTTTTCCAGATGCAACAAAATAGGCGAACCGGAATCAGTCCACAAGCGTTTGTAAAGTTTTGTTGACTTGCCGACCCGGAAAGGAATGATGATGAGATTGACCAACAGCAGGCGGGCAATACGTGACATGTCGATTACGAACGGGTCATTTAAGAACTGCCGCAAATAACGGCGTACCGGTTTTTTGTCCGGTGCATCGGGCGTACCTAAATTAATCAACAGGATTGCCTTGCTCATCGACTCATTATTTATCTGCTGCCAACAATTGATCGGCAATTTGCTTTGCCTGCTTCACCCGGTCCGACATCCCAATCCCATCCCGCATGTTGCCTGCAAGGATCAGTCCGGGATATGCTTTTTCGATTTCCTGGACGTTGAACAACCTCAACTCAGTGGAAGATTCGTATTGCGGTATGGCCTTTTCGTACCTGAAGATGCGGATTAAATCCGGTTTTTCAGCACACTTCATCATGCTTTTCATGTTATCAAGTACCATATCGGTTATTTCTTCATCCGTTTTCAGGTATATATCCGGCCGCTTAATACCTCCTGCAAATACAGATAAAAGCGCTCCTCCCTCAGGCGCCCGGTTTTTAAACAAGGCTGATGGGAACAATATGCCAAGTATGTCTTTCTTCTCTTTCGAAGGAATCAGTCCGCCAAATGCCCGCAAAGGAATCCCTACCCA
>JANJXE010000423.1 GCA_024709185.1 Paludibacter sp. | reverse complement strand
CTGGCAATTGTGTTAATAAGGGTATTGCGCTGTTTGATATTACGATTCAGTACATTCAGTTTGTTCAGGGTGTTTCGCTGGTCCTTGCGCGTTTCGTTCAGAATTTTGCCCGTAGTCTCCAGTTGTTTCAACGCTTCTTTGCGCCTGCGCTCCAGTTCTTCAACGGTCTGGCCCGTAAGCGTCGGAACAAACAGCCCTATCAGTAGTATGTAGTGTATAATACGTAGCATCTTATTTTAGTAATTGGTCGATATTCCCGATTCGATATCCCTGAAGTGAAACCGAAGGAATTTGTGGATTCATATTGATAATCATTCTGGTAATGGTAAGCCCAAGCGAGTATCGTTTACTTCCTGCCTCAAGATTCATGGTTTGTTGATAAGGAAATACGAGTAAATCCTGGTTTGTAAATCCATCGTACCGGGCTGTGAAATGGTAGTTCCCTACCACCGCACTAATCCGGGTTTCCTGTATCCGGAAGGCATTGTTCAGTATAAATTGCTGACGCACCGGTATCCGGGTGTGCTGGAGCGTTTTCATTCCTTTATGCGTTTCAGCTTTTAACCGGTTCAGTGATCCTTCTTCGCTGTTGAGCACAAAAAGCCTGTTGGTAAGCAGGGCCTGTAAACTCGTGAAGTTGATGACCATGCCCATACGCTCACCCAGCTGTTCATAAGTGCCTGTATAAGCTATTTTCCGCATCTTATCCAAAACCACAAAGCGGTCTGGTGTGAGTTGAGCCATAAACATTTCGATTCCGAAAATGGGTTGTATTGATAAATGAACCACCGAATCGCGGATGATTCGGCAGGTGGCCGGACTTGTGTAGGATGTTCCATCATTGGTGGTAATATTTACTGTCATCCGTTTAATATCCAGACTGCTGAAGTCGGGTTGTGCGGCGATGGCCCGCTCCGCAACAGCGGCACCTCCACTTAGTTCACGCCCTGTTTTACAGGCCGAAAAAAGTGTTCCCACCGTTGCAAGTAGTATGAAAATCCGGGTTAGTCGCGTATCCATCCTTTATTTTCAATTTTTTGTTTCAATTCGTCGGTATGAACACCCGAATCCCAGGCTTTCTTCCAGTTCTCCAGTGCTTTGTCATCGTTCGCACGGGTCATCCACAGGATATCGCCATAATGTTCATAATACACACCCTTGTCCTGTTTGTCGGTCAGATAACTGATAGCCCTTTCGATGTAGAATTTTGCCAGCGAGTAATTACCCTGCTGATAAAAAATCCAGGCATAGGTATCGAGGTAGGTGCTGTTTCGGGGTTCCTTCTCGATAGTACGTGCGCTCATGCGTTCAGCCTTGGCCAGATCCTTTTTATGAATCGAAAGGTTGTAGGCATAATTGTTCATCACACCAATATTGTCGGGATTGTGTTTCAGCGATTCTTCGTAAGCAGCAAATGCTTCGTCCGGCCGACCCATTTTGTTGTTCAACTCTGCAAGGTGTGAGTAAAAATCGCTTCGAAGAAGGGGTTGCTCTCCATCTTTAAACAACGGAAGTGCCTGTCTGTGCGTTTCGATGGCTTTGTCGGCATCTCCGGCAAGGTCGTAAGTGATAGCCTTAAAATAATAGGCTCTCAGGTTGTTGTCGAGCGCTGTAATCGCCCTGTCGGCAATTTCAATCACTTTATCGTATTCTTTATTGCTGAAATGCATTTGCATGATACTAAACCATACAGTCTCCTTCTCAGGGTTGATAGCCAGAATGGATTCATATACTTCGAGGGCGTCTTTCTCACGTTTCTGATGCTGCAGGTAAGCTGCGTAGTACTCATGTACCCGTTCGTCGCGGGGATAGTATTCAATAAGCAATTTAAACAAATCCTCCGTATCCTCCAGCTTGCGTTCCGATTTGAGCAGATTTTCAATGTGCTGACCCAGAATGTCTATCTTCATCTCAATCTCCAGCTCATTATTCTTGAGTGCTGCCACTACGTATTCGAGTGCATGAGCGGCATCGCCTTTCAGGTTGTAGTATTCCGACATGGAAATTTGAGCGTGCGGATTCTGTGGCTCATCAGCTAATACGGCCTGGTATATCTCAAGCGCTTTTTCAGGTTGCTTCTGTTGCATAAGAAAGTCGCCTTTTAATACCCGGAAACGGTTTTCGTAGGGGTATTTCTGGATGAGCTTGTCGATTTCGGCAGTTGCCTTACGGGGCTGATTTAACATCAGCTGCAGACGCATTTTATCAAACGATATACGCTCGTTGATCCCGGTAATGGATTCTAACTGATCGTAGAGATTCAGGGCTTCTTCGAAACGTTCGTTTTGCTGGTATAAGGGAATCAGCAGGCTATACACATCTTCCTTTAACGGATATTTTTTATGAAGTTGCTCGGCCAGTTTAAGCGCCTCATCGTTGCGCTTATTGTGCATATAGAGCCGGAAAAGCTGCATGTTGAACCACCAGTTGTCGGGGGCGAGCTCCAGTGCTTTTTGCATGGTTTGCACCGACTCCGGATTTTTATCGAGCGATGCCTGCATCAGAGCAATTTCGGCCATCAGACCTGCATCGAGCGAATCGAGACTGTAACTTACCAACAGTGAGTCAAGGGCCTGCTGAGCAAATCCTTCTTCCTTCAGGCGAAGTCCTTCGTAAAAATAATAGTCGAAACGGCGCTGTTCCTCTTCGGTAAGAGCAACACGTGAAGCTCGTGCAGGCTCGATTGAGCCAACAACAGCAGGAACTGAACTACGGCATGAAAGGGCGGCAACGGCCACCACCACGATAACTATCCACTGAATCTTCATACTCCTGTGTGTCCGAATCCGCCTTCTCCACGGATGGTCTCTCCCAAAACATTTACTTCTTCCCAACCAGCCTGAACATATGGGGCCACCACCATCTGACAAATACGTTCGCCATCTTCTATTACAAAGGCTTCCGATGATAAATTGATGAGTATAATGCATACTTCGCCACGGTAATCGGCATCAATGGTGCCCGGTGAGTTGAGTACCGTAATTCCTTTTTTGAGCGCCAATCCACTGCGCGGACGAATTTGTGCTTCATACCCTTCCGGAAGTTCAATGTATAATCCGGTAGGTATCAATGCCCGTTCAAAGGGCTTCAGGGTAATGGGATTATCTAAATTGGCCCGCAAATCCATCCCTGCAGAATGCGCTGTGGCATAGGTGGGTAAGGCATGCTTCGACCTGTTCACTACTTTAATTTTCATATACTACGTCCATTTTTTACGGCAGCCACAAAATTAAGCTTTTTTCCTGTCATTACGCTACAAAAATTGCTTTAAAAAGATTTTTTTATCTGATTAAGGAAATTTTTCAGTAATAAAAATTTGGTTAATTATAAATTAGTCGTACATTTGCAGCTTATATGAACAAATGTTTATAAAGGTTTATTCACGCATTTTTAACATATTAATCGATTTAATCTAATGGCAAATCTGGATTTAAGTAAGTACGGTATTTCGGGAGATTTCGAAGTGCTGCACAATCCTTCTTACGAGGAACTCTTTCAGGCTGAGATAGATCCCGCAAATGAGGGTTTTGAAAGAGGAGTATTAACCAACACAGGCGCAATGGCTGTCGACACAGGTGTGTTTACCGGACGTTCACCCAAAGATAAATTTATCGTATTGGATGATACCACCCGCGACACAATGTGGTGGGACGGAACCATCAACCGCCCTACCACCCCCGAAGTGTTCGATCATTGTAAAGGTTTAGTGGTGAAACAATTATCCACTGCAAAGAAACTTTATGTAGTTGATACCTTTTGCGGTAGCAACGAAGATACCCGCATGAAAGTTCGCTTTGTGATGGAAGTAGCCTGGCAGGCGCATTTTGTAACCAATATGTTTATCCGTCCGTCGCACTATGAACTGGCAAACTACGGCGAGCCTGATTTTGTGTGTCTTAACGGTTCGAAAACCACAAACCCCAACTGGAAAGAACAGGGTCTGAACTCGGAAGTGTTTACTCTTTTTGATTTGACCCGCAAAATGCAGGTGATTGGTGGAACCTGGTACGGTGGCGAGATGAAAAAAGGTATTTTCGCACTTATGAACTACTATTTGCCGTTGAAGGGCATTGCTTCAATGCACTGCTCGGCTAATGTGGGTGCCGATGGAGATGTGGCTATCTTCTTTGGTCTGTCGGGTACCGGTAAAACGACTCTTTCGGCCGACCCGAAACGCTACCTTATTGGCGACGATGAGCATGGCTGGGACGACAAGGGTGTGTTCAACTTCGAAGGGGGTTGTTATGCTAAAGTTATCGACCTGAGTAAGGAAAATGAACCTGACATCTGGCGTGCTATTCGCCGCGATGCTCTTCTCGAAAATGTGACTGTTAAGGAAGATGGTACTCCCGACTATTCGAAGGAAGCTTCGAAAACGGAAAATACCCGTGTTTCGTACCCGATTCATCACATCAGCAAAATTGTGTTGCCTTCTCGTGCCGGACATGCTTCCAAAATTATTTATCTTTCGGCCGATGCTTACGGTGTGTTGCCTCCGGTTTCTGTCCTCGACGATAAATCGGCTCAATACCACTTCCTGTGTGGATATACGTCTAAAGTGGCCGGAACCGAACGGGGTATTACTACTCCGCAGATGTCGTTCTCACCTGCTTTCGGTGAAGCCTTCCTGACTCTGCATCCTACTATCTATGCCAAACGTCTGGTTGAAAAGATGGAAAAATACGGAGCAAAAGCGTATCTGGTAAATACTGGTTGGAATGGTACCGGAAAACGTATCTCGATCAAGGATACCCGCGCTATTATCGATGCTATTATTGATGGTTCAATCGAAAGTGCTGAACAGGTACATATTCCGGTGTTGAACCTCTATGCTCCAAAGGCATTGAAAAATGTTTCAGAAGGAATTCTGGATCCGCGCGATACCTATGCCGACAAAGCTGAATGGGAACGCAAGGCCCGGGAACTGGCTGCTAAATACATCGAAAATTTCGAACAGTATTGCGATAACTGTGAAGCGATCGGTTTGAAAGTGGCTGGTCCGCAGTTGTAGTTTGAAGCAAAGTATAACAAGACAAATGCATTAGCTAAAGATGATTTTCTGCTTTAGTAGCAAAAAAAGAGGTTTCTCCGAAAAGAGAAGCCTCTTTTTTTGCTGGTTTTACTCCACACCGTCATCCTGCGAATGCGTGACTTCCGGTAGATTTTATATGGTTGTCAATTTTGCTCATCGCCGGTAGCACTCCAACGCACAGCTTCCGGATGAAAAGGATGCCTTTGAAATCTTACCGCTTAAATGCCCGGTTGAAAAACAACAACTGATACTCAATTGCATTGGTCCAGTAATCCCAGTTGTGAACACCGGGACGAATGGTGTAGTCGTGATCAATTTTCAGATCGAGTAATTTTCTGTGAAATTGCTGGTTCGAGTCGAACAGAAAATCGCCGGTGCCGCACTCGATGCTGAGGTTGAGTTCGCCGTTTTTTAGTTCTTCAGCCAGGTAGAAGGCTGAATGTTTTTTCCACCGTTCGGTATTTTCTTCTTTTTTACCTAATCGTTTGTCCAGGTCAAGATTACGATCGAGACTCAGAATGTCGGTTACTCCACTCATGCTTCCGGCATGTGCGTAAATGTCCTTGTTGCGCATTGCCAGCACAAGGGCGCCGTGACCTCCCATGCTCAGGCCGGTTATGGCGCGTGCTTCCCGCTTTTCGATGGTCGAATACTTTTTCTCTACATACTTCCTTAATTCCCGTGTGATATGGGTTTCGTATTGAAAACCCGGATCGGTAGGACTATCCACATACCAGCTGCTGAAAGCGCCATCGGGACAAACTATTATCAGCTCGTAGGCTGTTGCCAGTTGTTTTATCGAAGGCACCGTACGAACCCATTTCGAATAGGTGTCGCTGTAGCCATGGAGCAGGTATACCACCGGATACTTCTTTTGTGGC
>JANJXE010000419.1 GCA_024709185.1 Paludibacter sp. | reverse complement strand
ACTTACTATCGTCAACACCGAGGCTGAAATATATGCACTTTTAGCTTCCACCAATCGTTTACCCAGCCACCGGGATGCACTTTCCTCCTTCAAACTCATTCAATTCTCTCTGTTATCTATTGTTTCAGAGGGTAACAGTTGGAATCAATAAATTGTTTAAATGGTACAGCAGGCAATCCTTCAGCATTGTAAAAATTGACTTCAGGATTCGATTGCCAGGCATATTGAATATGTGTGATCTGATCAATTGCTACACCCGGCTCCAGCACAACGTGAGTAGAATCGATATACGCTTTGGTCCATTGCCAGTTGCCATCCCGGATTTTTACAGCAAAGCCTTTCACCGACAAATCCTGCGCAATATCCTTACCCAAATCTGGGTGCATAGAACTGTTAACAAGTTGATTTTTCACAACAAGTCCGCTCCCGGTTTTAGTAAAGTGTACATGAATCTTACCATCTACTATGCTGAAAGACTTACACATCGGCCCTGAATAGACAATAGAATCTCCATACGCCTTTGCTTTTGCAGCCAGGTACAATCGCCGTCCAACATCCTGTTTGTTTTTAGGATGGATATCGTTGGCATCTCCAATATCGATGGCACAAGCCATGGCCGTATTTGTTGAGCGTAGCAGTGTCGCTGTTTGAGCATCGCGAAACGAAGCCCAATCGTCGGCTTCAACAGGTGTAGCCGATCGCTGTTTGTAGTTAGCTAACTGCACAAATAAAAAAGGAAGATAGCCCTGTTGCCAACGTACCCGCCAGTCATCAATAAGCATTGACTGCAATCCGGCATATTGGTTGTAACGACCGGCATTATTTTCTCCCTGGTACCATAAAAATCCACGAATGGCATAGGGAATGACTGGAGCAACCATCGCGTTGTAGTTAACCGTGGACGTATTGTAGTAATTTTGCCATTGTGCCACAGGCGGTTCTATGGTCGTGGAATGTGACCATTCACCATTGAGCTCTATCCGGCTGCCATCATCAGCAACTATGTACGCAGACTCTTTATCGTTGCCGATTTCAGCACTTCCCCAATGCACATACATGCGGATAGCCAGCAGATTATTACCCTTCTTTAAGCTTGTTACAGGTAATTGCAGTTTCTTTTCCTTCAGTTTGGAAAGCGACCGGGCAAGCTCTTTACCATTAAGATAGATTCGGTCGTCCTGGTCTTTAATGGGAAGATGCAGAATCCAGTTTTTTCGGGAATCGGCTTCATTCATGGGAAAGATTTTACGAAGCCACACCAACCCCCAGTATCCCGGATAGCCCATTGAGGTCATATTCAGCGGAAACGAGCTTCTTTTCCAGTTGGCATCCCTGTAGCTAAGTGTGTGAACCTTCAGTTTTAATCCCTGTTCGGAAGTACGGGCAATCTCTTCTCTCTCCTTTTCAGCAGCAATAGCCGTACGAACTTTCAGATTCCAGCGTGCCGTATCGCTATCAAATTCGTGCATCGAAAGGTAAAAATCGGGATGTGTCATCAGTCGCTCCCTGCTCATCCAGGTTTCCAGATTGGTAGCGCCCCTGGCTGCAACTATCACACCAACCGGAACTTGTTTGTCGAGGTGGAGATTGCGGGCAAAGAAATAAGCAACTGCAGAAAATTCAGGCACCTGCGAAGGAGTACACATTTGCCAGGAGGAAGGGGGCAAATCGCCGATTGGCTGTGCAGATGTCGATGGCTGTATCGTGTTTATCCGAATCTGTGGATAATTAGCCGATGCAATTTCCTTTTCCTGATTCAAAACACCACTTTTCAGTTTCCATTCCATATTCGATTGTCCTGATGCAAACCATACTTCGCCCACTAAAATATTACGTAACATCAGCGTATCGTCCGGGCTCATTACGCGTAAAGTACGTTCAACATCCGAGGCTGCCATCGGATCCAAACGCACCATCCAGCGTCCGTCGGCTCCTGTTACAGTTGTTTTCAGCTGATTTTCGAATTGGACACTCACCTGCTGACCCGGAGCAGCCCGTCCCCAAACAGGAACGGTAAGCTGTTGTTGTAATACTGCATTATCAGTAAAAATTCCTGCAAGACGAAGCTCTCCCTTGCAATACGAGGTAGTCAGCCAGATAACAAGTAAAAGAAGTACTCTGCTTTTCATTCAATTAAAATGCAGGATTACTTAGTTGAAAAAGAGATTTTCTTCGGCCATATTCCTGAATAATAGGCCTTATCAAGCAGATTTACCGTTTCCACCTCGTTTTTCAACTGTGCCATGTGTTTCATGTCGCGGTAGAGATAAAACGTAAGCCAGTAAGCATACTGGTACCGTTCGTACATAGTACGCGGTTGCTGCCAGAAGGCATACCAATTATCGTTTACACCCATCGACCGGGCAAGTTGGGTTACATGCTGCGATTTCGCCCACAGTTCATCCGTAAGTTGTTTAAACAAACGGTTCATGGCCTTATAATCGGTATCGCCGGTCTGAATAAGTGTAGCCTTATCATCTATTCCAAGGGAAATCAGTGAAACCTTTTCTTCAAACTGCGTATCACCATCGAGGTCGTATTCAATCAAGTCGAAGAAGCCATTGCTATCGGTATCACTGTAGCGCACAGTTGCCCATTTTGAAGGATCAGCCTGATCGCGAACATGTTTTTTTGCAGGCGGATATAAACCACCGTATCCCTGGAAACAGGCAGCATTCTGGTCAATACGCCAGGCTCCCCATTCGGCACCATACAGATGCAACCTTCCATCAAAAGGAGCAATGTACAAATTCCCTTTTCCCGAATTATCATGATCGAACTCTCCCCGATCACCTATCGCATCGGCCTGTTTGTTATTGTCGAGTCCTCCCTTTTCCATCCCCACTTTCCAAAGGTCTTTAGGTTCATAAAACTCGACACGTTCCCAGCGATTACAATCATCGTCCTCATCGAACACAAACCAGCAATAGTCCCACTCCCCTTCTTTAAATATCTTTTGATAAGCCACTTTTTGATCGGGATAAATCAACTGATCGTTTTGCCGCCAGCGTGCATCGTAAAAGTAATGTTCCGTACCGGGAAGACCTTTCATAGAAGGAAATGTGTGAATCTGATCGGAATACGCAAATCCACGGCCTGAGAATTTGAGCGACATATCGAAGTCAAATTCATTGCCCTGTCCGTTGTCGTTGTCCATGTCCCAGGTGATAGCTGCATAATCAATCCGTTGCGTAAACTGAATATCGTGCTCAGGATTTACATTTTCAAATTCGGACTTATCCGGTTTGCCTGGTTCGGAACGGAAACGGGGTGTATCCACCAGTCGGATAGCCATTTCCGATAACTTATCCTTATCGAAATCATAAAAAATAAACGGGTTTTCCCAGCTATAGCGCAAGTCATCGATGCGGAAGGTTGAGCCATGCATCTTCAGAAAGAGCGTATTTCCATGATAATCGGTAAAAAAATTAGCATGACCGTTATGCTCCCAGGCCCTCAGAATAAGTTCGTTCCAGTTGATAAAATTCTTAATGCCATCCTTTTCGCCCCAGTCGATGATGTACATAAAATCGGCCCACCAATCGAAATTGTACCGCGGTTTTAGGCCTCCGTTTTGTACGACCAGCTGCACTTCAGCTATACCGTCACCATCTGTATCAGTCCAATCGACACATAAATCCCGCAAACCACCGTATTCTCCATCCCCATCAATATCAACGCACAGACAATCGCTGTCGGTATCGCCTTCCACATCACCCCATTGCATATCATCATCGTCATCGATCCAGATAAACGACATTCCGTTACTTAGTTTTCCCTGCAACACATCCGGATCGCCATCCTTGTCGATATCAATGTATTCCAGCGATGCAAGATCAGTAGTCGGGGCTATTCGCCAGGGAATGAGCTGTGTATTAGTGTTCCAGTACTTTGTTTGTGCCGTCAAATTTACGATTACGAAGAGGAAACCAGCAAGAACTTGGTATTTCATAAGCTACTAATTTACATTCGGATACAACCCCATGAGTAAAGTCAGGGATGTACCTTAACTGAATAGAATTTCATCAGAAAATGATATATTCCAGGATAGCCAAGAGCACAACAAAAACACTTAGATATCTGAAGTTTTTATACCAGGGAATCGTTTTAAGCTCTTCCGAATCTTCGTGCCAGAGGTGTTTTTTCCATGTATAAACATCTGTAACCTCAGCATCGGGTGTTTTACCAGCCAGACTTACCACTACATTCACCACGAAGCTGATGATGAGCAGGACAGGCACCCATAACAGGAAGTGGAACGGAGCCATGATTCCAAAACCAAATTTCAGAATCATAATGATTAAGGACATAAGCAGTCCCGACATTAATCCGGCAAAAGCACCATTGGAAGTAGAGCGTTTCCAGAACAATCCCACCAGGAAAGTGCCTACGATGGGAGGTGCCAGATAAGAAGCAAATTCCTGATAATACGCAACGAGCGAAGCAAATTTGGCGATCAGCGGAGCCCAGGCCACGGCAATGACCAAAGCCACAAAAGATGTTATTTGCCCTACACGTACCAATTCCTTACCCGAAGCCTTTGGTTTCCAGGTACGGTAAAAGTCCATCGTAAACAGTGTGGAAACTGAGTTGAGCGTTGCACTGAGAGTTGAAGTCAGGGCTGAAATCATTACTGCTATCATCAGTCCGATAAGTCCAACCGGCAATAAACGAAGAATCAGTCGAGGGTACACTTCATTTACCTCAATACCATACGTAGCTCTAAGTGTATTCCCGTCAATGATTTCATTGGGAAGTGGATATCCAAGATTAAAGATATCGATGGCACGAGCCACCATCCCGGGAGTCATAAAAATAAACAGGGTAAACACATACAGGAAGGCTACAAATAAAAATCCGACGCGCCCTTCGTTCACCGATTTAGCTGAAAGTACCCGTTGCACAATTACCTGATTATTTCCCCAAAAATAGAAACTGAGTACGGGAAGACTGAGTAAAATGCCAAACCAGGGCACAGTGGTATCGGTTGCCGGACGAATCAGATTCATCCATACACCCTCCTCAAAACGAGTTACAAATTCACCCCAGCCTCCGATTTCATCAAATGCAAACCACGAGAGCAAGATAGAACCGGCAATAAGTACCACCGACTGAATCATATCGGCATTAATAGCCGACGATAAACCACCGATGATGGTGTAAATACCCGCCATTACACCCATACCGATAATTACCCACATCATATCAATATCGGGAAACATCATTTTCAGAATCAGAGCACCTGTAAACAGTGCGGCTCCGGCATCCAGAAAAACATTTCCGATGAGTGTAATCAGTGAAAAATATTTTCGTGAACGATCGTCGAACCTACGACCCAGGTATTCCGGAATCGTATAAATACCTGATTTAATGTAAAAAGGAAGAAAAAACAGGGAAATGAAGACAATTACAAAAACAGCACCTACATTGTAGTTAAATACTGCAAATCCACTGATAAAGGCTTCTCCTGAATGACCAATCAGTGTTGAAGAACTGATACTGGCCGCAAAGAGCGAGAGGCCAATCACCAGCCAGTTTTGACTTTTGCCTGCAAGAAAGTACTCACCTTCCGAACTGTTTTTACGGTTTCTCAAGGCCCACCATACGATTCCGATTATAAACGCGATAATAATGGCTATATCGAGCCAGCTGACTTGTGCATCCAAAGTATATAAGTTTAATTATTGTTGATTTGTAATTAAGTACAAAGTTAGCAGTATCTGCTAAAATACAAGATTATTTACAATTCGTTCTGCATTTATTTCCTGTGCAATTGCCTGTTCCTGCTTTGAATTTTCAATAATAAATGCTATAAGATCATCGACATTGGCAGTAGCAACACAACACCATTGATCTGAAGCACCATAGTACACATATAAGGTATTGTTAACTATTACGTTACCGGTTGGGAACACCACACCCCACTTGTAAAGTCCGTCCTTTTCGAAAGTCGTTTCGGGTTCCATGATAAAATCCCGGGTACGGTACAATATTTTTGCAGGGTTATTGATATCAAGAATACATGCGCCTACTCTGTATGTAAACTGGTCATCCACACCATGGTACAACATTAACCATCCGGCTTTGGTACGCAGGGGCGGTGTGTTTCCGCCCACTTTCTTTTCCCACCACTGTTCGCCTTTGAGCAACAACACCGAAGGTACATTCCAGGTCATCAAGTCGGATGATGTTTTCAACCAGATAGCCGGATTATCGGTACCATAGTGTTTACCAATAAAATTTTTCGGACGGTGAAGCATGTAGTACTTTCCATTTATTTTTTCAGGAAAAAGAATCACATCGCGGTCATCCAGACTGGGTTCTGTTAGCCGTCCCACCTTTTTAAAATGCATCAAATCCTTTGACACTGCCAGTGCAGTATTTCCTACATTTTCGCGCAGGCATTTCGGAGCAAATTCATCATGACGTGGTGCTTTTACTTCATCGTAGCTGTATTTC
>JANJXE010000557.1 GCA_024709185.1 Paludibacter sp. | reverse complement strand
ATCCTCCATAAATTCATCAAGGTAATTAATTCATCTTTGCATCATCAAAAAACACCTAATTTAAATGCTCAATATTTCATGAAACAAAACAACTCCTTGATCAGAGGATCACTGATCATTATTTTACTTAGCATGTCCCTTATTTCATTCGGACAGATAAATGTGACAGGAACAGTAGTATCAGCAAGCGATAGGGAATCGCTTATGGGTGTATCTGTACTAGAAATGGGAACTTCCAATGGTGTAATTACCGATTTGAGTGGAAAATTTTCAATGAATGTGAAATCAGAGAACTCAATACTGGTTTTTTCGTACGTAGGTATGGAAAGCTACTCGGTACAAGTTGGAAAAACCCGAAACTTTCAGGTATCTCTACAGTCAACGGTCACCGAACTTGATGAATTAGTTGTTGTTGGTTATGGATTGGTTCGCAAGAAAGACCTAACCGGATCCATGTCGTCGATAAAAGATGACGAACTGCAAAAAACAAAAACCACCTCGTTTTTGGAAGCAATGCAGGGCAAGATGACAGGTGTGCAAATTACCTCCAGTTCGGGTGAGCCCGGTGCTGCCGTGGACATCACCATTAGGGGCGGAAACTCAATCAATGCTGGCACATCTCCTTTGTACGTTATCGATGGTCTTCAGATCGACATTAATAACAACGAAATTGCTTCAAGCGATTATACCAGCAGAAACACGAAGAGTAATCCGCTGGCAGGTATTAATCCTTCTGATATCGTTTCGATTGAAGTCTTAAAGGATGCATCCGCCACCGCTATTTATGGGTCGAGGGGAGCCAACGGGGTAATTTTGGTCACTACCAAAAGCGGTGGTGGCGACAAAATCAGAGTTGATCTGGATGTATATGGTGGTATTTCATCTCCCAATAAATATATAGATGTATTACAGGGACAGGATTATGCCAATTACAGATTTGCAGCGAATCCCTCAAGCGAATTCGGGGTAACAGTAGATGGTATTCGACAGCCAGTAGATTTTGCGTCGTTAGGCAAAGTAAGTCAGGACTGGCAAAAAGAAGTTTTACAACAGGCGTTTACCCAAAGTTACAATCTATCCATTAACAGTGGAGGAAAATCATCGACCCGCCTGGCCAGTTCGTTTGGATATTACCGACAGGAAGGTATAATAATCAACAACGTTTACGAACGTTACAATGCCCGTATGAAGGCCGATTGGGATTTATCGAAAAAAATGACCATCGGATCCAACATTAACTTCTCCCATCAAAAAGCTTCCGGAGCTGCAACCTCATCGGGTGGAGGCTCCTACAACGGTCTGATTCAGACCATGGCATTATACCGTCCCTATT
>JANJXE010000329.1 GCA_024709185.1 Paludibacter sp. | reverse complement strand
ACTTAGTTTTACAACTATATCAATGATAGCAAGCACAGTAGTTCTGGGGATTATATCGCTGGTAACTTCAACGCCATTAACCGGTTTCTCACCTACTACCTGGTGGGCTCTTGTTGCCTTAGGTCTGGTACCCCAGGTGGTAGGATGGCTGACTATTAATCAGGCGCTGGGACACATAAATCCTACGCTGGCTTCTGTAAGTTTATTATTCCAAACTGTTCTCACAGCTATTTTCTCCGTGCCTGTTTTGGGCGAATTTCTTACACCAATGGAGCTCATTGGAGGATTTGTTATTCTCGTAGGAATATTTTTTGTAAATCTCAAACCTGTTCGTTTGAAACGTAAATCATAATTTAATACACAGCTATGAAGGGTACTACTTTGTTTTTCGTTCTGTTGGTGTCACTAATGTCCTCATTTGCTCAGGATATAATCATAACAAACCAGTCAGATACCATTTATTGCAGAATTCTATCTGTTTCACCTACCTATATACTGTATGAACAAAAGCTGGAAGGTAACCGTGTGGCTGGCCGACAGATATATATGAATCAAGTGGCAGTTTATTATCGCGATAGCAAACCTGGCAAACAGCGTTTAAAGATCGAAAATCCATGGGTGCTCAACATTGGAGTAGGTGTTGGACATTTGCCTTTTTTGCTTGAATCTGTGAATATGAATACAAGTGACACTTATAAGCGTATTGAAACGGGCGTTCAAACAGGAATCAGCTCTCATTATCTGCTCAATCAGTCGATGGGAATCGGGATGCAGTATTCATTTCTGCTTTCTAATTTGAATGGTAATTTTATTACTGAAATTGATCCACAATTGCCTGTATTTGCTTATGCTGATTTACGTGAAACACATTATATCCACTTTGCAGGACCTTCATTGATGTTTCAACAGTTGGTTGGTGCTGAAAAAAAGTTTTTCTTGAGTGAAACGCTTTCTGTAGGCTTGCTGGCTTACCGGGGTGAAAGTCAATCGGCCATTGAGCTACCATCAGGTTCGCAAAACAGCATGGTAATTCAAAATGGCCTGCTGGAAGGTGTAAATGTGGCTGCTAATGCAGGATTAACTGCGGGCTATTACATTCAACCAAACAGAATGATTGGTGCCGGTCTGGAATTTATGTACGGTAGAATTTCAAATGCAAATGTGCATTATTATAACTCTAATTTTAATGAATTGCAAGAGATGGATAATGTCCCGCTGGATAATCCGTTGCAATTGTCCCGTTTTAATTTTTCGATTATTTACCGCTGTGTATTGTAAATCCATTTGGTTGCCTGTTTAATGTTGAAATGTATGAAAAAGATACTTCCTTTGTTAGCCATTCTCTTGCTTACGGCCTGCGACAATAGCTTTTTAAACGATACCGGTAGTGATGAACTTATCACAAAAGCCGGGAACTCCTCACTAATACTCTCTCCAAATTGGGGAAAGGATACCTATCTGTTTAGTTGTCCGGTAAAGCGTAATGCCGAATTCACTATTGAAGACGTGCCGGAATGGTTAGAGCTGGAAAATACATCCGGCATACTTCAATTCATACCTTCTAACGCTACCAATGCCGGGTCTGATTCAGAAAGTGTTGGTGAACTAATTGCCCGTGCTAAACCAAACAAAGCTTTTTCGAAGACAGGTGTTTACCTTGAGTACATCACTGTGAATGTAAAAGGCAGTGGAAAGTTTCGGATTCCAGTCTATTACCTTACAGAAGGTAATCCGAAAATTCAGGTAAATAAAACGCTTTCAATTACTTATGATTCCTATTCTCCAATTGATTTACAGATTAAAAATAACGGAGAAGGTATTTTGTATTGGCAACTGGTCAGTATGCCTGCGTGGTTGTTGGTGGATAATGGTCGTATTATGGACGAGACAATTCAGTTGGTGCCCGGTGAAAACTATATTTATCTGCCTTTAAAACTGAATGCCGACCAGCTCACTACAACAGGCATGCTTACCGGTGAACTGGTGATGCGGACCAATGATAAGCAGCAACCACAGATAACAATTCAGGTGAATGCAGACCTGGGAAGCCCGGTGCTTTCACTATCTGGTTCAGCATACAACAGGGTGATAGATTTCGGAACCAGTCATTCCACCTATTCTATGTTCATGATGAATCAGGGAAATGGTATGCTGGTTTGGAATATCACTAATCTGCCTGAATGGCTTTCAGTGGATAAAGCTTCAGGAACTATGCGTTCTTACAATTCAGAGACCCTTCTATTCAATCTGGTAGCTGATAAATTAGTCCCCGGATTGAATTCGGCAGAGTTGCAGCTCCAAACCAATGATCCTCAGGCACGGAATATAGCGATCAAGGTTATAGCTAGAGGTTCAGGTAATGCATCCAATATTTCCGCAATCGAAGGTAATATTGTAGATGCTGCAGTTGACAAAGCAACTAATATTCTATATTATGTTATAAGTCAGCCTAATAAGTTGATTGCATTTGATTTGTCAACTAAAAAGATTAGTAGTCAGATTAATCTAAGTATTGCACCCACCTGCCTTGAATTCAATGAAGATTTTTCACAGGCGGCAATTGGCCACGGGGGATTAATCAGTATGGTGGATATGGTATCAAAAACTGTAACAAAATCGATTCAATTGACAAATACAGTTAACGATATTGCATGGGCAACACCTACAACACTGTGTTACACGGAACTTGCCTATAACTCCAAAAATACATTCTGGATTAATCTTTCCGATAATAAGGTGTCGGTAGAACAAAATTACTCGGTAGATGGTAAAACGGTTATAAAAAAAATACCGGAACAACCATTTATCTTAGCTACCCGTCAACAAACATCTCCTTCGGGAATTTTTACACTTAACGCATCCGACCGCAAGTTACATTCCTATGCACATAAATCGATGACCGATTTTTGGTTGATAAAAAATGGTGAGTATTTTATTTCCAGGGGCGGAGATGTGTATCGTACGTTGGCTGCTCTTCCTACGCAACCTAATGAGTCCCTGGATATCAACCCTATAGGCAAGCTAACCGACAATAGTAATCAAACCTATGTTACACATTGGGTCGATTATTCGGCTCAATCCAATCAGCTTTTTACAGTTAACTATACCATATATACACCCAACTACATTTATCAGTTTGAAGCCAACGATTTCAAACTTGTACGTACTTATCCTTTCGATAAAATGTACCAGGAAGGAACTGTTCCGGTTTTTACCGAGGTTGAGGCCAGATATGTGTTTGCAAATAAGGAAGGAACGCAGCTCACAGTACTTCGAAAGGGGAAAAATAATACTGTTTGGTCAATGGAGTTTATCAACGTAATACCTTAATTGTGTAATCTGACTTTCTCTCCGATTAGTGGAGAAAGTAGCTGATAGTCAGGTTCTGCATGTTGATAAAAATGGGCAACTTTTTCGTTTGGTTCATCCCGGGGATGAGCTGCTAATGCGAACTTTGAGTTATGAACCGGCAACAAGCGACGAGCCGGTGTGGCTTGCCCGACAAAATGAACATAAACGACGGTATAATGTTTAGAGTATTCAGTTTAATTTATTCAAAGGCCAAAAAGATAAAAATTAAAACAATGAAAATAGAAATCTGGAGCGATGTAATTTGTCCGTTTTGCTACATTGGTAAACGAAATTTTGAAAAGGCAGTGGCACAATTTGAAAAAGCAAATCAGCTGGAAATCAGCTGGAAAAGCTTTCAGTTGGATCCAGCTATACCCGAGGTTGCCACAGAGAGTTATACAGACTACCTTGTTAAGCGCAAAGGGCTTGCTACTGAACAGGTGAAAGAGATGTTGAACAATGTGACACAAATGGCGAAGCATGCCGGGCTGGACTACCATTTCGATCGGTCAGTACTGGTTAACAGCATTAAAGCACATCAATTTATTCAATTTGCAAAGTCAAAAAATCGTAGTGATGAAGCCGAAGAACATCTGTTCAAAGCTTTTTTTACAGATGGGCAAAACATCGCGGATCCTGAAACGCTGGTTGCAATAGGTGAAGAAATTGGATTAGTCAGGGATGAAGTGCTTTCTGCTTTAGGTGATGAGCAGTATGCTTATCAGGTGAATCAGGATATTCAGGAGGCACATAATATTGGAGTGAATGGAGTTCCTTTTTTTGTGTTTAACCGTAAATATGCTATTTCGGGTGCCCAACCTCCACAGGCATTTCTGGAAACAATAACCAAGGCATTTGCCGAATGGCGGCAACAACATCCTGAATTTAAACTTGATATTCAAAAAGGTCAGAGTTGCACAACTGATGGGGTTTGCGAGTGACACTGCAAATAGAAATGTTCTTTTAAACATTTCTATTTGCAGGATAATGTATCGGAAATTTCGTCAGCTTTTTGAAAAGCTTATACTAAATCGCAGGCATCACCTGGCATCCAGTGCTTGTCCTGTCCATCCCATTTTACATTGCAGCCAATCGGATTTGTCATTTGAATACTTATTAGCTTGTTGTTTATATGCTCATCAAGCACCCTTTCAAGATCGTTTACAGTAATTTTTGAAGCGTCGCGTGGGCTGTCAACGGCCCTTCCTGTGTAAATTAATCGACGATTTTTATCAAATACATAGAAATGCGGAGTTCTTAATGCACCATATTTCAGAGCAACTTCCTGCGTTTCGTCGTGCAGGTAAGTCCACGGAAATTTCTGTTCTTCCATGCGTTTTACCATATTGGGAAAACTATCTTCTTCATAGGTGTTTTTACTGTTGGAGTTGATAGCCACAAACTGAACGCCTTTATCCGCGAATTTGAGAGCCGTTGATCTTGTTATTTCATCCGAACCAATAACATAGGGGCAATGATTACAGGTAAAAAAGAGCACGAGTGTATCGGACATGAAATCACTGAGTTGATATGTACGGCCATCAGTAGCCGGAAGTTGAAATTCGGGGGCCTTTTGGCCTATTTGTAAGGTAAATGCCATATTGTTTTTTGTTTAAATGGTTGTACAATTACTTTTAATAACACATTTTAAGTAAGAATGTTTTAAAGTAAAATAGTTAGTGAAAAGTCTGGTTGAGTCAATATGGCATGTGTAAAAAGCTACTAACTGCCATTTAGGCAGCTGAAATGTCGATTTTTCAGTTGTTTCTTGAAACTATATATTTAGCTATATTGCAGATTATTAAGCGATTAAATATGCTTACCAATGCTTTGGCATTCCGTTTGTAATTTCAATCAACGAAAAAATAAACATCTAACAACTTTAAAATAGGAGGTTATTATGACACTCATTAAAAGAACTCAGAATGTACCAGCATGGCCAAGTATCTTCAATGAATTTTTTGATCGTGACTGGATGGATTGGACGAACCGTAACTTTTCAAACACCAACACAACTCTTCCGGCTGTGAACATTAAAGAAAGTGCCGATCGGTTCGAAGTGGAAATGGCTGCACCGGGCTTTGAAAAGGGCGATTTTAAAATTGAACTCAACAAGGATGTGCTGACAATTTCATCGGAAAAGAAAGTGGAAAAAGAAACAAAGGATGACCAGCAATTTACCCGTCGTGAATTCAGTTATCAGTCGTTCTGCCGTTCTTTCAGCCTTCCTGACAGCTCCGACCGTGATAATATCTCGGCACGTTACGACAACGGTATCCTGAAAGTAGAAATACCGAAAATGGATCACGCTAAAGATCGCCCGGTACGAGCTATTGAAATTCAATAAACCAACTGATAACTAATTGATTAGTTCGTATTGTCTGGTTAATAAATTATTGCCAACGCTCGAAACGAAAGGTCTGATGAGTTTAATCGTCAGACCTTTTTAATGTTACTCTACTATTTTCTTTTTTTGAATTTTCTGATGGTATTTTTTATGAACCGGCAACGCAGCTGAAGCATACCAGGGGTAATATTCTGCAGCTAACAAACCCGAAGATACTGCCGGATCGGTAAGCACCAGTTTTTCTGCTTCTTCAATTGTTCGCACATCGAAGATATAGATACCCCGGTACTGTCGTTCGTTTTTGCCAATAGGCCCGGCAGATACCAACCAGCCTGCATCCGACATTCGCCCGATATTTTGCATATGGCCTGAGAAAATGCTGTCGCGTTGATGTTTATCTCTCACCGAAACAGGGCCCGTTTTCAAAATTACCAATACATAGGATTTCATGCCCCGTTCGTCAGCACCCAGCTCTGTGGCTAATGCCTGATCGTATTCCTGACTCTTTAGACCATTAATTACAAGTAGAAGGCTAATTAAAAAAATGCTGAACGTTTTCATTCGTTTTCGATTTTGATTTTCAGTATAATGCTTTTTAGTCCCAACTTGTTCCCTCTTCGTATTCAAAATCATCCGTGGAGTTCTGTGTTTTTGCTTTTTGTTTCACATTAATACTAATTGAACTGGCCTGAATTCCCGAAACCAGCACTACGGCGCTTCTCGAAGTTTCAGTTGTATTGGTTTCAGGCTTAATGGTGAATGTCTTTGCTGATGGATTCATAGTCACTTTACACCACAGCGAATCGACTGTTGGGACCCTGGCATGCCAGCTGGATTCATTCGATATAACAGTAAACACATGTGATTCGGTGGTTATTTCAGCTGGAAATTCAATCGTTGAAAGGGTAGGTGAAACCGAAAGAGCTGGTTCACTTCCCAACTGACTAACACGTATCGTTAATGGCTGAGCCTCACCGGCACTGATGGTTACTTTTGCAGTATCTCTGTTCAGTGTTGACAGATTTTCGGCAGCTTCCAGCACAAAATTATTTCCTGTTTTACTTTTCACATTACACCATGATTTATCCGATACTACCGTCCATTCCTGTTGATTGGTTGTGACTGTAAATTCCTTTGTTCCTCCGGAAGCAGGTAATAGTACCATCCCCGATGGCTCCAGCGATAGTGTTGGTTCTTCATTGTTAATTTCATCGCAGGCGATAGCTGAAACTATGAGGCAGCTAATCAAAGCTATTTTTTTAATTGTTTTCATGGTTCTTTGTTTATTCTTCATTTGTCCAGCTACCATCTCTAACTTCCCAGTTTTTTCCTACAGCAGTTTCTAATGCTGAATAGTAACCACTGTTTCCAGAAAACATCAAAAAACCTTTAGATTTTCCTGACCGATCAGGAATCACATTCATTATTGAGTTGGTAGCAGTTCCAAATAGTTGATTATCCTCAAGATGTATTAAATACAAACTTCCACAATTGGTAAGATTTAATTGCGTTATTCGGTTGGATGAACAATCCAATGTAGTGAGCTGATTGCAGTTTTGTGCGTTGATGGATATCAGTTGATTAAAATTGCAACTTACGTTTTTAAGCAGATTGTTCGAGCCCAAATTGAGCTGAGTTAATTGATTTTCGGAACAATTGAGTGTCTCAAGGGCTTTGTTATCAGTCGTGATAAGTGTTTTCAATTGATTATTTTTACAGTCTAGTCTTTTCAAGGCTTTACATCCTGTTAAGTTAATTGATTGTAGATTGTTTCCATCTACAAAAACTGATGTGAGACTTGTACAGCCACTTAAATTTAAGTGAGTTAAAGTTCTTCCTTCACCATATGAAAACGCAACTATTTCTAACGAATCACAATTTGATGCATCTACACTGACGACAGGATTGTTAGCAAAGCTAAACTTCGGAAGTTTTGGGTTGTTGCTTATGTTAATGTTCGTTAGTAAGTTATTGTCTAAACGAAGAGTCACTAACTCCTCCTGATTGTTTAAGGTAAAGTTTGTAAGGTTATTGTTATTTAAATCTAACCATTCAAGTTTTTGATTATTGGATATAACGATGGAGCTAATTTTATTGTCACGAAGATCTAATCTGGTTAATTTAGGGCAGGAAGACAGATCGAGTTTGGTTAATTCGTTGAATTGGCAATTTATAGTTGTAATATTTGGACAGTTTGATAGATCTACATTTGTAAGTTGCTGTCCAGTGCATTGGAATGATTCAATTAATCCATGAACAGTAATTGTTTGAGAATTAATTTTACTACTAAAGAAATTTTGATTTTGCTTAAATTCTTCTTCCTCCATTATTTGATTATTATTCAGGTCGATCCATATCTGCGATCCAAGAACAGTAAATTCAATGGTTTCCCCTTTTGATTTGGAAGTTGTAAATGTGATCCTGTCAGGCCATGCTGGTAACAGCTTTCCAAGACTGGGAGTTACTATCGTTTTTCCATTAATATTAATTGTAGTACTTACATCATAGGATTCACCTACTTCTAAATCGTCTCTAATATCAACTGTCCTTTTAACTATCAAGGAATCTTTTCCAATTGGAGGTCCGGAATAGTCACCAAGATCTATTTCATCAACCATTTCGTACAAAAAATAATTCTTAGATATACGAAGACCGAGTTGAGCACCAAGCAACAGCTTGTTTTTAATTACCATCGACACCTCCATTTTTCCTTTTTCGGTCTGCGAAAACTTACATGTTGAAAAATGGGGAAGTAAGTAATGTTCTGATAATGGGATTTCAAGTTCTTCCGACTGTGACTTTGCATTTAACACACCTCCGAGACTGACAACTCCAACGCCAATGGAAGGTGTGAGTAGTGTTTCGACTTTTGAAGATGCATATGCCTCGTAAAAATAGCCATTGGGTAAATTACCTGTTCCGGCATTATCCAATGCAGCATCAAAATCGACATTGCACCTTACTCTGATTCTGGAATCAACATTAGCCGTTGCTTCTAACAACCCAAAAACTTTAAATCCACCATAGATCTTTGCTCCTACAGCAACGCTTCCTTCCAATTTTAACTTGCCAGAGTAAATAAATGGTTCGTTTTTATCGTTAGGATCTTTTTTAGGAAGATAATTTCGGTAAACAAAACCACCGGGAACATAGGAGAACCCGAAAGGAACTTCTTGTTTATAAGTCATTGTGGTTGTCAGATTTGCCTTGCCCTGTAAGTCAGCTACAGCATTCAGTTTCATGATGGGTATTATCATAATTGGCCCTACTGGTATGGGGGCAAAATGAAATTCGAGAAGTGGAACTTCTTTTTGATAGGTTTTCTCCATTTTGGCTGTAAAGTCGCTGGTAAAAGTAATTACCGGAGTTGCCTTAAAGTGCAGGTATTCAAGTGTTTTGTCAACAATACTCATACTCATGATGGTGTTCATGGTTACCTGTACTCCTACTTTAGCTGATAGATTCTGCTCATCGTTGAAGGTATAGGTCATTGCAGGTGAAGTGAATGCAGGCGTATACTTGTCTGCTGAAGTTATCATAGACCTGTTTATGGCTGCAAAAGGTGAAAATGACTTTGGTGGAGCAAGATAAGTAGGAGTTTTGGAGAATGAACCCGGACTATAAAGCGGAACTTTCATTGAAACCGTCGATCCTGAAATGTTGAAAGGCACACGTGTTCCATTGTAAGTTGTAATATCTGTAATGTAGGATGCTAGATCAAGAGCAAGTCCTTCTCCTTCAGATGGAGTGCCGTCTGAATTCCAAAGTGGTGATCCAATCGATAAATTATTAAAAAGAGTTGTTACTTCATTTGTTGGAATAACCTTAATTTGTTGTCGTCCGTTTGAAAGAGAGGTAATATCATCAACCTGTCCTGCATATCCATATGGAATAGTCTCGTTTGATAGATTTAAAATGATATACGTTCCGTTGTAAAAGGGAATATTTCCGGGTGCAGTAAACGTCAATGATTTAGTGGTAGTGTTGTAGCTAAAGTTAGCAAATTGCTGCAATTGCTCTTTACTGAATTGATATACTCCGGGGTTGAGGGCGTATTCAACATCCACCGACTCATTTGCAGTATCTCCAATAGGATACAGCTTTCCTTTAACCAGTGTTTTACCGGATGCTGAACCTATTGTTTTGGAAGTTTTCGTGCCGTTTTCCATGATAAAATCGATTTGAAATCCTTTAGGATATTCACGGGCAGGAACCAACATGTAAAATCGCTGTATAACATTTGAAGGTGCACCAATCCCATTTTTACAATCCAGCGATAAAGTATCATTTGAAGAATTAGTGCCAGATGGAAAATAGGCTTCAGCTTCGTTTTCAGTCCATTTAATTTTAAAGGGACCTGAAACTGGTTTGCCTGATAAATCTGTAAACACCAGTTTTTTAACAACACTGTCTTTGTTTTGATTGAAATTTATTTCCAGTAACGCAAAAACATTGCTGAAAATTATTCTTTCGGCATCTGCAGAGGGCTTTGCCACCATAAAATTTGCTTCAGCAGGGGGTAAAGGGATTCCGGAACCATCCACAGCATAAACCTGAACCTGAGGCATAGTCAGATTTAGTTCATCACCTATGAGTTGTGCATTTTTTTGATAGGGATAATAGGCTACCAGTTGCCCTTTTGGTTTGGTTTGTGAAGTGGTGAAAATCGCAGTGCGTCCGTTATCGTTAATTGCGGATGTCTGCGTTGAATATGGAACGTTTGTTCCTTCTGTTGCGCCAAAAACGCCTATTGAATCACCATCTTTCCACAAAACATTCATTCGTTGATTTGTTGGATCATTGTCAAAATTAATGCGTGCATTTCCATTGCTGGCCGTCATATTCAAATCACTTTCGATACTGGCGATTAATTGATTGCTTTCAGGCACGAAAATGTCATCGGTACATGATGCTAAAAGACCTGTTACCAGCAAAATCATACAAATAAAATTTTTCCGGCTCATATCATTGGTTTTTAAATAGTTGATATACAATATTTACTGGCTTTTAAAACATAACAAATGTTTTTAAATGCAAAGCAAATATAATTGATTAATTTATAATTTAGGTTGTTTTTAATGCGTTTTTTAATATTTAATTCTTCTACTCCTGATATATAAGAATTTGCTCAAAAAAATTGATAAGAAATTCTCTGAATGCCAGTTTTATATCTCAAAACATTCTTTTATATTTGCAAGTAAATGGAATAATCATTCTGTTTTAATCCTTAAATCGAACAAACACATGAGAAACGAGAAATTGTTTCGAGAATTTCAGTACGGCGAAGATGAACTGACCATCGGAATTGCCCTTGGAATAGCCCGGGGAGAGATTCAGGGAGTTTTATCGCAACATGCCCGGGCCAGGGTAAATCGTAACCGACGGGTGGTGGAACGTATTGTTCATAAACAAAAGATTGTTTATGGCATCAATACGGGTTTTGGACCACTTTGTACCACCTTAATTGACGAGGAGGATACCCGAAAATTGCAATACAATCTTTTGATGAGTCATAGCGTGGGTGTCGGAAATTTTATCGATCCGGAAATTTCCCTGTTAATGATGATTTTGAAGGTGCATGCTCTTTGCAAAGGATATTCGGGAATTGCAATTGAAACGGTGGAGCGTATCCTCTGGCATATCGAAAACAAAGTGATTCCCTGCGTGCCGGAACAGGGTTCTGTTGGCGCTTCCGGCGACCTGGCGCCTCTTTCGCACTTGTTTCTGCCTTTGCTGGGAATGGGTCTGGTTTGGGTTGATGGAACTCCTATAGCTACCGAAACCATTCTAAACCAACATGATTTGCAACCAGTTGATCTGGGTCCTAAAGAAGGACTTGCACTTATTAACGGAACGCAGTTTATGAGTGCTCATGCAATTCTACTTATCGAAAAATTGCAAAATTGTCTCGACCATGCCGATATCATCGCTGCCATCAACCACGAGGCTATGCTGGGCTCCGTAAAATGCTTCGATGAGGAATTGCACCAACTGAGGCCTTATGCAGGCTCTGAATATGTAGCCCAACGGATGCGTATGCTTTTGTATCATTCTCAAATAGTAACGTCGCATAAAAATTGTCACCGCGTTCAGGATCCGTATTCGCTGCGTTGTATCCCCCAAATTCACGGAGCTTCGCGCAATGCATGGCTTCACCTGAAAGAAATTATTCTTACAGAAATCAACTCAGTTACCGATAATCCCATCATTTTTTCAGAGGATAAAACAATTAGCGGAGGCCATTTTCATGGTCAACCCATTGCCCTGCCTATTGATTACGCCGGACTGGCGGCTGCCGAGCTTGGAAATGTATCCGATCGGAGGGTTTATCTTTCGATGATGGAATCCGTGCCTGGTCTGCCCAAGTTATTGCTCGAACATACAGGACTTAATTCCGGATTTATGATTTTGCAATACAGCACAGCTGCATTGGTAAGCGAAAACAAAACC
>JANJXE010000326.1 GCA_024709185.1 Paludibacter sp. | reverse complement strand
TGTATGCCAGTCAGTTTTTTACTCCGGATATTATTCACGGCCTGACAAATACAGGGGGAATTCTATTGCTGGGACTAGCTATTAATATATTGGAAATTAAGAAATTACGTATAATGAATATGCTTCCATCCCTACTTATTGTAGTAATTTTATTGTGGATAATTTCTTGATATTGCACAAATTAATTACTTTTGTGCCGTTTTTAAATGAGTTCAAAACTATAAAATGATACTTATCTGATATAAAATATAGAAAAAGGGTATGAACAAGAATGATATTTTTGAAACACGCCTGAAATCGTTGCAGGAGATGGAAGACAATGCTGTAAATAAACAGCATTTGAAAGGGAAACTAACAGCCCGTGAACGATTGCATGTGTTGTTTGATGAAGGAACTTTTTTTGAGCTCGATGCTTTTGTATCACCTGTCCAGGCACCCAACAGTAGCCGAACCACTAATTTTGGTGATGGGGTAGTTGTTGGTAGGGGATTGGTACAGGGACGAAGTGTATTTGCGTATGCCCAGGACTTTACCGTCTTAGGAGGATCATTGGGTTACGCTCATGGCATGAAAATAGCAAAAGTACAGGATATGGCACTTAAACTGGGTGCTCCTGTGGTAGGATTGATGGATTCGGGAGGTGCACGGATTCAGGAAGGTGTAAAGAGTCTGGCTGCTTATGCCCGCATCTTCAAAAACAATGTCCGTTCTTCGGGTATTGTTCCTCAAATTTCAGTCATATTAGGCCCTGCAGCCGGAGGTGCGGTATATTCACCTGCGCTGACCGATTTCATTTTTATGACCAAAAAAACATCCTATATGTTTGTAACAGGACCGGATGTCGTAAAGGAAGTATTGAATGAAGATATTGACATGGATGGACTCGGAGGTGGTGATGTGCATGCTAACAAAAGTGGAGTTGCTCATTTTGTTTCCGATGATGAAGAACATACACTTCTTTTGGTTCGAAAATTACTGTCCTACATACCATCCAATAATTTTGAGTCTTTACCGGTATCGCATTTGGTGAAATCCTACGAATCGCGACAGAAATTCCTCAACAAGATTATTCCAGATGATCCTAACCGTCCGTATGATATGAAGGATATTATCCGGATTCTGGTCGATAGAGACACCTTTTTCGAGGTACACGAAGGTTTTGCACAGAATATACTTGTAGGTTTCGCCCGTTTAAACGGAAAAACAATTGGAATAGTTGCAAATCAGCCCAAAGTGATGGCCGGTACACTCGATATTAATGCAAGTGTTAAAGGTGCTCGTTTCGTCCGTTTTTGCGACGCATTCAATATCCCGCTGCTAATTCTTGAGGATGTGCCCGGATTTTTACCGGGTATCGAACAGGAGCACAATGGTATTATTCGAAACGGAGCTAAACTGCTGTATGCATTTTGTGAAGCCACAGTTCCAAAAATAACTGTGATCACCCGAAAAGCCTATGGTGGTGCCTATATAGTGATGAGTAGCAAAAATACAGGTGGTGATTTTAATTTCGCCTGGCCAACAGCTGAAATCGCAGTTATGGGACCTGCAGGAGCAATTAAAATCGTAAACAAGAAAGAACTTGCACAATCTGAAAATCGGGCAGAAACTGAACGTATACTTACCGAAAAATACAAAGCTGAGATAGCAAACCCGTATAGGGCAGAAGAAATCGGACTTGTGGATGAAGTAATTGAACCATCCCGCACCAGGGATATCCTGATAACTGCATTTGAGATTCTGTCGAATAAACAGTATGCTAAACCAGAACGTAAACATGGAAGCATACCCTTATAATTAAGATGTTGAGTATGAAGAATAAATTACTGATAGCCAACCGTGGCGAAATCGCCATTCGTATTATCCGGTCGGCACACAAAGCAGGAATGGCAGCTGTAGTGTTTCAGAGCGACCGCGAACCAGATGCGCTTTACCTTGAGTATGCCGATGAAATTATTTTGGCCGAAGATTCGGTTGATGAGAAACCCATTTTTCTGAATCCCGAGAAAATTGTTAAACTGGCTCTGGAAAATGAAATAGAACTCCTTCATCCCGGATATGGTTTTTTATCCGAGAATCCTGATTTTGCAGCATTATGCATCGATAATGGAATTAATTTCATAGGTCCGTCTCCCCAGCTTATTCGTGACATGGGCCTGAAGACCGTTGCAAAAAGGATGGCCATTGAAGCAGGTTTGCCGTTGGTGCCTGGTTCCGATGGGCCGGTGGCCAATGCAGCAGAGGCGAAGGCTTTCGCTGATAAGGCAGGCTATCCGGTTATTTTAAAAGCATCTGCTGGTGGTGGTGGTCGTGGGATGAGAATCGTGGAAAAGCCCGAAACCCTTGAACGGCATTTTAAATCAGCCTACGATGAAGCTCTTGCTGCTTTTGGCAATGGAGATATCTTTGTAGAAAAATACCTTCAAAATCCTAAACACCTCGAATTTCAAATTTTAGGAGATAAACATGGAAACGTAATTCACCTGGGCGAACGGGAATGTTCACTTCAGCGTAAGCATCAAAAAATTGTTGAGGAAGCTCCTTCTGCATCAGTTACCGAAAAAATGAGGCAGGAAATGGGTGAACTGGCCGTACGGTTTGCCAAGAAAATCGGGTACTATTCGGCAGGTACCATTGAATATATAATGGATGAAGACGGATCGTATTATTTTATGGAAATGAATACGAGAATACAGGTTGAACATCCTGTTACCGAAATGATAACAGGTGTTGATTTGGTCGATTGGCAGATTAAAGTTGCGTTGAACGAAAAGCTAACTCTACTACAGGATGACATAAAAATAAATGGTTGGGCTATTGAATGCAGGGTGAATACCGAAGATCCTCAAAATCGATTTAGTCCCCAAACAGGATTTATTGATTCTATTCAGTTTCCTGAAAAACCGTATATCCGTATCGAAACAGCTGTAGAAAGTGGTTCAGCGGTAACTCCATACTTCGACTCGATGATTGCAAAAATCATTGTACATGGAAATAGCCGACAGGATGTGATTGAAAAAACGCTGG
>JANJXE010000312.1 GCA_024709185.1 Paludibacter sp. | reverse complement strand
GGGAACGCAGCATCATCAAGCACGGCATAACCTCGTGTAACCCAATATACAAACGAACCATAGTAAGGAAACGTGAACTCATTGGGGTTGGCAGTACTTTGCCCCGCACTGTTTTTATCCTTGTATTCGGCTGGATAAGCCCAGATTAGCAATGGTAATTTCTCCGTTTTAGCAATTCGGTCGTAACCTGCCGGCAAATATAACGTCCCCGAAAGTTCAACTCCATCCTCCCGTTTGTACTTAATAACTTCCTTGTAAATAGTTGCAATACTGGCAAAAGGATTCGGGAAGTTGGTAAGGCGAATCGGTGCAATGCGTCGTTTCAGGTTGCGCAGGTAATAATTGGGATATTCGTTTTTCGATTGAAGTCGAACAAGTACTTCACCAGTTTTCACATCAGTAAAGTCAAAAATCTCTTCCATCTTATCGGTATAGTTCGACTGATACAGCCGCTTGGTTTTCAACGTTTTTGTATCAAATTCATCGATAAAGGGAAATTGCCCTTCGCGGGTATGACCATCCCCAATCAGGAATAATTTGGCACCATCCTGTGTTAGCACATATTTTCCATACTCATTTTTAGTCGTTTCAAACCGACCCGGGTCGGAATATACATCCTGAAAGTTACGTTCCCAGATAAGACGGGGTTCTGAAGCCGGAGCCGATGGATTGAGTAACAGAGTGCGTTCCATTCTGGTATCGTACCATTGTTCTTCGAGGATAGCAGTGGTGGCATTACCCCAGGTAATTCCTGAAAATCGAAGCTTTGTTTTAGCCAACAGCGATGGTTTGGCTGTAAAAGGAGCTTTCCAGGTATACACTGCATCACGGAAGTCCACTTTCTTTTGCGGATCACCTTCATCGAGTGCTTCCACAAATACCAGCGTCGCAGGTTCATCTGAACGCCAGTTGATAAAACGCATTCCTTTTGGTACAGCCATAAAACCTTTGGGCATCACTTCAGCAAGTGGAATATCGGCAATTTTTTTTACTTCCTTCCCCTGTAAATCGTAAATCGTTGTAAGCTGAGGAAAGCGGTTTAGTGGGACAATATATGAAAAGGGCTTGTGAAAAGTAGAGATCATAAGCAACGAACCATCGGGCGAAAAACCGGTACTTGCATACATATCAGCCGGCTTGTAAAGCGTTTTTGAACCATCAAGCTTCACCTGGTACAATTCCGAAGTAGTAAGCGTCACAAAGTTAGCTTCATCACCCGGGTTTTTCAACATATCCTGATAGGTACGGTTTTGGGACACTGAGCCATCACTTAGTGAAATAATCGGACCGGCAGGAATTGCATTTTTAGAATCGACAAGCGCAGGGCGGTTAAGTGGTAAAAGTCTTACAAGCAACGAATTATTATCGCGGTACCAATCCATTGGATTTCCAAGATTGGCATTCACACTTGCATCAGTCAACCGTCGGGCAGTAGCTGTGGCAAAGTCCATTACCCATAATTCCACACCTGTTGCCGTAGTATGTGTAAATGCAACCTTCGACTCATCAGGCGACCAGGTTAGGTAGGCAATTTTTGGATTTACGGGCAATCCTTTCACCTGAATTGGTTCTTCGTCGGCCACTTTACGTACTTTAAGATTGTTGATGTAGCTCATCGACGAACTGATATTTGTTACCGGATTGACGCGTAGTCCTGCCAGGCTCATTTCCGTTTGGTTCAGGTCATCAAGCGATTTGTACGTCGGACGATAGCTGAAAAGCATGTACTCCTTGCGACTATCTACGGCAACAGCCGGTGCGCGTTCGTAATCGGCCAGCTCAAGAATCGATTGAGGTGGCAGCTGGTATGTCAGGTTTACCTGACCATTCATTTCTGTCATTGTTAAAATAAAACAGCTGATTAATAGAAGATTTTTTCTCATAAAGAACACTTTTTTAGGTGGTTCAATTCGTTTTTTAACCGGTAGTTTGTGAAACAAACCACTCGAACTTGCAAAGTTAGGATTTTATTCCGGCTTAGCTTACAAACCGTTATGAATTTTGACCTAATTTATGCATGCCCTATTTAAACTATTTACTGTTAAGTTTTGTTTAGCTGCCATCAGATAAATTCTAAAAACTAATACAAGTATATGAAAGTTGTTTTATTTATTGTAATGACAATATACAGCATTACGGGATTTACTCAAACGTCTGGCTCTGTCATCAAAAAAGTTCCCAAAGAATATAGCCTGGAAGCCGGTTATCGCCATGTATTTCACCAAACCAGAATCGACAACAAAGCTTCGCAGGGCTATGGTGCCCTGTTCGATTATGCCTGGCAGCTCAGTGGTTTTGATGGCACAAAGGCCAAATCATTTATTTCTGTTCCAATGGGATATACGATAATGCTGCCCGATGATGCTTCTCAAAAACGAACCACAATGCTGAATTACGGTTGGACAGTACGTCACGAACTTAAAAAGCATGCCCGTTGGATGCCCTTTGTCGGCTATGGTTTGTTTCTGAATACACTTAAATTTGAAGGCGTTGAAGGCGGAGTTTTCGGTCATCAGACCCAGTTTGATTTCGGCTATAATTTCAACACCAACTCCCGTCTGCAATATTTTGCAAAAATTCAGTACAGCTATACTTCCTACCCTCAACTTAATGAACCGGAACGTATAAAATACCATTATGCCGATATAAGGCTGGGGGTGCGATTCTGAAATGAATTCGAATGAATTTACAAAGCGCCTGAATAAACAAGTGTTTAGAAGCGAAGAAGAACAAGTGCTTTTCGAACTGCTCGAGGACCGTTATCGTCGATACAATGTACCATCGTATATTGACAACGATCCCATACAGGTACCTCATCTTTTTACTCAAAAGGAAGACATTGAAATTGCAGCCTTCCTCACTGCGTCAATTGCCTGGGGTCAGCGAAAAACCATTATTAATAATGCCAGGGAACTGATGCGCCTGATGGATTATCAGCCCTATGCATTTATTCGCGATGCCGGAAGAGAGGACCTTGTACTTTTTGAGCGCTTTGTTCACCGCACTTTTAACGGAACCGACTGTCGGTTTTTCATCGATTCGTTGCAACACATCTATCATCACCATGGTGGACTGGAACAGGTTGTTACAACGGGATATTTACAAGATGAAACAGTATTCTCGGCCTTGTCATACCTGAGGGATATTTTTTTGAGTATCCCGCATGCCATACGCAGCGAAAAACATCTTTCCTCTGTAATAGCTGGTTCGGCAGCCAAACGGCTGAATATGCTCCTGCGTTGGTTAGTTCGTTGCGATAAAGCAGGCGTCGATTTTGGTATCTGGAACGCCATTCCCATGTCGGCGCTAATGATTCCTTTGGATGTGCATGTTGGCAGAATAGGACGTTCGCTGGGCCTTCTCACCCGGCGGCAGGACGATTGGATTGCTGTAGAAGAACTGACTGCCCGATTACGTATATTTGATCCACTCGATCCAGGGAAATACGACTATGCGTTGTTTGGGATGGGAACGAATGAAAAATAATTACTGGTGGCGGTTGATGATAAGGGAGTCAGAAAAGTGGTTATGGTAAAAATGACTAAACCTGCCTGATAGACATTTTTCACTCCGGAGCGATCTGCCCACATGCCCACAGGAAGTAAAAAATAATGCAGTAGATAGTAAAAATGCAGAAGTCATTTTGATCGTACAAGAAATTTTTGCAACTTTCAGGATTATGTTCGGGCTGACAATACGAAAATTCTGCTTATTTTTGTTGCTGGTACCTTACTTGCTGTCGATGTTACTTATTTTCAACAAATATTTTAAGTATGAATAAACTAATTGTAATTTCGTTTTTACTGGTTCTGTTAACCTCTTGTCATACTCATACTCATCTTCAGGAAGGAATCTGGCGGGGCGAACTGGCATTAATCGAAAAGCAGGCTCCTTTTCTTTTTGAATTCAAAATGAATGGAAATGATTCGGCCACGATTATCCTGATGAATGGCAAAGAAAAAGCAGAACTGCCAGGGATCCGGATAAAAGGTGATTCGATCCATATTCCAATTGTGGCATACGATACGTACATAAAAGCGTTTATCAGTCATCAGGGAATGGAAGGACGGTTTTATAAGAATTATGTAGAAAACGATTCAGGAGTACCTTTTAAAGCGACATTTGGCAATACAAACCGGTTTGAACCTGTTGAAAAACCAACCACTGTTCGCATCGATGGTAAATGGAATGTACTGTTCATCAATGAGGAAGGAGATACTACCCGCAATGTGGGTATTTTTCAGACTGAAAACGATACGAATGCAAGCTCTTCTGAGGGCAAATCACTAGTGCGTGTTAGCGGCTCGGTGCTCACCAGCTACGGTGACCTACGTTTTCTGGAAGGTAGCTATACCGAAAACGGAGTTCAACTTTCAGCATTTGCAGGCCTAAGTCCCTATTTGTTGGAATTCAACTTCGAAGAAAACGATTCGTTTACAGGAACTTTTTACACCACCCGTGGAAAAACCCGATTGGTGGGCACCCGCAACGACCAGGCAGGACTTGCCGATCCCTATAGTCTTACCAAATTGCAACCAGGGAAGGATCAACTGAGCTTCAGGCTACCCAACCTGAATGGAGAAACAGTCTCTGCCAACGATGAACGCTACAGGGACAAGGTAGTCGTGGTTTCAATTTTAGGGAGCTGGTGTCCGAATTGTCTTGACGAAATGGAATTCCTTTCACCCTGGTACACAGCAAACCGCAACCGGGGCGTAGAAGTTATTGGGCTGGCATTTGAACGCAAAGATGATTTTACATATGCGCAGACCGCCCTTCAACGTTTACGCGATCGCTACCAGGTAGAATACGAAATCCTGTTTGGTGGAAAAGTGGGTCAGGAAGCTACCAGCAAAGCACTTCCTGAGTTGGAGAAAGTTAATGGCTATCCCACAACCATTTTCATCGACAGGAGAGGAAAAATCCGTAAAATTCATACAGGTTTTAACGGACCAGCAACAGGCTTATTCCACGAAGAATTTAAACGGGATTTTAATCAATTAATTGATGAATTACTGGCTGAACAGTGAACAGGTAGTGTCGCACACCATCTGTAAAATCTGCTCAGCGTTTAATCATCGAAATGGTGAGGCTATGACCTGATTTCCTCAATTTGGCATAATACAGCCCGGAACTTAAATCCTGAGCAGACATAACCACAGAATGTGATCCTGCTTCAAAATAGCTTTCCACAACTGTCTTACAGATAGCTCCTTTTGCATCGTACACTTCCAACACAATCGTCTCACCCAATGAATCAAAGAAGATGTGGGTTTCGTCAGTAAACGGATTGGGGGCATTCCGGAAGGATGTTGAATTGCTCAGCTGTGTTTCGGGCACAGAAGTGAAATTGTCAAGAAACAGGGGAACAGGCGTGAAACTCTTTAGTAACACAGCATCCACGAGACTTTTTTCTATTTTAAACCATTGCACCAGCACCGATGCATACACTGCCCGGAAATCATACTGCATTGCTACATTGCTATTTGTAGTAGGAGAAGCAGGAATTGTTGGATTCACGCCAAGAATACCGGGTACAGCCTGATTACTAAACACCAACAAGGGAGCAGCAGCACCATGGTCGGTACCATGGCTTTTATTAGCCAAAATGCGTCTACCGAACTCAGAAATTGTCATCCCTGCTACCCGATCGGCTATATTCAGAAATTCCAGATCTGTCATAAAGGCATCTACAGCTTCGGAAAGTTGTTTGAGAAGGTTAGCATGCGTTCCCGTTGTACTATCTGTGTCGTCAACCTGGTCGTTGTGGGTATCAAAACCACTCATACTTACAAGATAAACTTTGGTTTTCAGTCCGCCGGCAATTAATCGGGCAACAATTTTCAACTTATCTGCCAGGGGATTTGCCTTTTCGGGAGGATACGCATCGCTTTGTACAGTCACCAAACTGGCTGCATTCATGATAACAGAAGCATAGGCATTGGTTTGCATCGACATGGTACGAATGTACGCTAATTCCTTTCCGGCAGGAGTATCGGGAGGAGTATCCTGAACGCCTTCCAACAGTTGATAAAAATTTTCGGGATTCGTCACCGACATAGACAAATTCATAACTCCACCCTGAAAACCAAGAGAAAGAATTGATCCTACTTCGATGGCCAGAGGATCGGGCATTGTAGTATTGGGATAACCTTCCGGAAAGCCCGGATATTGCGTATCCAGAAAACGCCCTGCCCATCCTGTCGAAACCACTTCATTGGAATCGGAAGCACTTAGCCAGATATCTGTCGATCGAAAATGGGAAAAATTTTGTGATGGATAGCCTACAGCCTGTACAATCCGCACCTGATTGTTGTTGTACCTTTTTTGCAGAGCCGTCATGGCTGGATGAAAGCCGCAATCAGTACGATCTTTAAGCGGTAAAACCGCCGAACGGGGAATCGCAACTTCCTTTCGTGCATTGCTGTAAGCATCGTACTGGTCGAGTGGAATGACAGTGTTGAGCCCGTCGTTACCACCTTTCAGCTGAATAAGCACCAGAACCCGTTCGGTTGCGCCGGCATTAGCAAGGGCTGTAAACCAGGGACGTGGATCGTTGTTGCCAGCCAGAAGCAAATTGCTTATACCCGGCAGTACAACCAGTGAAGCTGTATTTTTAAGAAAATCTCTTCGTTTCATGTGTCAGGAAAGTTGATATTCGGGTAAATTCAAAAGGTACTGAACCAGTGACCGCAGGCGCGACTGTACAATAGTCCGGTTGGTTGTACTGGTAGGATTTGCAAGGTAGGTATTCCAGGCTGTTGTCCAGTAATGATCCGAATCCTGACCCGACAACAGCATTTCCTTTTTGATAAACTCTTTGGAAGTGGGAGATAAACCGAGCATAAACAAATTGCGAATCAGCATGTCCAGTAACTTATTCGGATCGGAGGGTTCAGGAAGAGATGCTGCATAAGTGAGGACATCGACCACCACTTTTCGACTATTTTTAACATAGCCAGTGTTGACTATAAAATCCGAAAATTTACTACGTAAAGGCATCGAATTGGAATTTATCCACAATTGATGAAACTGAGGCTCCTGATAATAAGCAGGCCATCCTGAAACATCGGGTGGATAACCAATCTCCTGCCCCATTTTATTCGTATCCAGCAAAACATAACGCCACAATGAATAGGTGT
>JANJXE010000290.1 GCA_024709185.1 Paludibacter sp. | reverse complement strand
CGATCAAGGTGCGCTTCATCCCAGGCCGTATCGAAAGCCATATTTTCTTTACCATAGCCCATACCGTGCGATTCAATATTGGCTTCATTAATAAGATAGATGCCATACTGATCGCAGAGTTTATACCATTCGGCAGGCTGAGGATAATGGCTGGTACGCACTGCATTTACATTAAACTGTTTCATCAGCTTCAGGTCTTTTATCATCGTTTCCCTGTCCACCACATGACCATTAATATGATGATGTTCGTGAAGGTTGACACCTTTTAGCAACACATATTTACCATTGACCATCAGAACACCATCCTTAATTTCAATACTTCGGAAACCAATCCGGTGCGAGACATATTCAACCGTTGAATTTTTATCATCACCCAATCTTATCAGTAAAGTATATAAAGTTGGAGTTTCAGCGCTCCACAGTGCAGGATTTGTAACTTTTTGTGAGATTCGTTGATCGGTACGACCATCGGCTTTAAGGTTCACCCAGCTTCCTTTTTTGAAAACTGTTTTCGAAGCAGCATCCAGCAATTCAATTTCAATATATGATTTACGTGCCTGAGAACTAAAATTCTCCAGACTGATTTCCACGTTTAACTCCGCATTTTTATAGTTAGCATCCAACTGCGGTTTTGCAAAAAAATCGGCCACGCGCACCTGATCGGTAATGTAGAGATAAACACCTCTGTCGAAACCCGACAGGCGCCAGAAGTCCTGATCCTCCAGATAGGAACCATCGCTCCAGCGGTATCCTTCAATGGCAATTTTATTTTTCCCTTTTTTTACATAAGGAGTAATATCAAATTCTGCCTGATTTTTATTGCCTTCGTGATAGCCCACTTTCTGACCATTTACCCAGATATACATGGCGGCCAGTCCCGATTCAAAATGGAGAAAAACCCTTCGGTTCAGCCAGTCATTTGGTAAATTGACTTCTTTTATATACGAACCGACCGGATTATCGGATTGAGGAATATAGGGCGGATTTACCGGAAAAGGATAAATAATATTAGTATAAATGGGTGTTCCAAATCCATTTATCTCCCAGTTGCCCGGCACCGACAATTCTTTCCAACGGCTGTGATCATAGTCCTCTTTGTAAAAATCAACCGGACGATCAGCAGGTTTTGGCACCCAGTTAAACCTCCATTTTCCTGAAAGCGACAGGTACCAGGGCGAACGATTGTAATTATCAGCAATTGCAGCTTCCCGTTCAGGATAATTCATAAAAGCAGCCCGGTGAGGCAGGCGGTTTTGTTGAAAAACAGTTGGGTTTTCCCAATCGTGTGACGTATTTTTCTCGTGAGCCATTGCTGTAATGCCTTTTAGCATTAGAAGCACCAATAAAAAGACAGTGGATTTACGCATTTTTGTTCCAGGTAATAAATTATTAAAAAAAAATTGCCGAAAACCTTCAGATAGTTTCCGGCAAAAATAGACAAAAGAAATTTAAAGAAAGGGTTCAAATTATTCAAAAAAGGATAGAAATTAATTCACAACCCGTTTTTTTGATTAAAACTTTACTTTTTCCGGTTATTTTACTGAATTATTGTAGGCGATCTAAAATTAAAGACTTGAGAAGGCACGAGCGACTCCCTCATGATTTTCGAGTTGAACTACACTTTCGGGATGTTGTGCCGCTATGTGGTTTTACAACACCACTTTTCTGTTCCTTCGACCTTCGACACTTTCAACACTCAGGATGTATACTCCCGATTGCACAGTTGGCAGCGTTAATTTCTGTTTGTTATCGTATGCTTGTGTGACTTTCATTGAGCACAGGCTATTTCCCGAAACAGTGTATAAACGGATGATTGAACTGTGTGCTTCGCTATCGGATAAGGTGAACTGCAGGATACCTGCAATAGGATCGTACTCTATCGGCAGGTTTGTTTCGGAGACTGATGAAGACAATCCGGTTGGAGAGTATACCGGAGCCTTTGTACGAAACAAACCTGTAGTTTTCGAACCAGCCCACAGGTAATTGTTCTTATCCAGGGTTAGGCATTTGATTAACACACTATAGGGTAGATTAGGTAATCCGGTATTAAGCTCAATCCAGGTAGCTCCACGGTCGTTACTATAATACACTCCCCCGTCAGTTGCCACATAATAATTGCCACCAGCATCCAGGGTGATATCGTTTTTGTAGTTCTTGGGTATATTTGTTGTGGTTTGCCATTCTGCACCGTTGTTATCTGAATAATAGATTGCAGAACCTGTAACAGCCAGTATCCGGCCATTTTTTTCAATTTCCAGATCGTAAACTGCTGTATAGGGAAAGGCTGACATTTTAAACCAGGATACATAATCAGTTTCCGACCACCACATGCCTTGTTTGCCTGCTGCCAGGTATTTGTTCATTTTTGGATGATAACGAATCACATAAATATCACTGGTCAGATTATTCACGCCTCCGTTCCAGTTAAAATTGCTTTGCAAACGGTAAAACACACTATTCCCGGAACCAAAAACGGTGATTCCATCATTAGGGTGAGCTTCCATAATACTATACATTGCTATATCCATCGGCAAAACAGGCGTCCAACTCATTCCCTTATCGGTTGAGAGGTAAGCTCCTCCTTTGGTGGCCAGGTACATATCGCCGTTGGAGATAAACTGGATATCACGTATATCGAGGTTGTTCAATCCGGTATTTCGTTTTACCCAATACTCATATCGGCCTGCCGAGGAAAAAACTCCATATCCATTGGTTCCCGCCCACAGACTTCCATCAGGTGCTAATCTGAGCACCTGCAAATTAGAGTATCCAATTAACTCGCTGTTTTTATAGAAACCTCCTCCAAGTGTTGTATAATAGAAATCATTGTTTACTGCATTAACTGATGTTACAGGACTGGTGATTGAGCCATACTTTGTAATTGTATTCCCTTTGTCGCTCGAAATATAAACTCCCAGATTGGTTCCTAACTGAAAATTTCCATTAGCATTCATATGTATACAATTCAGGGTTACACCCAGTGGAGCTGTCCATTTTCTCACCCA
>JANJXE010000270.1 GCA_024709185.1 Paludibacter sp. | reverse complement strand
ATGTTCAATACCCCTGTCATTCAAAAGCGCCTGCATTTTAATACGAGCTCTAATGTTGGGTATTCGACAAGTTATGGCTATACCTCACGTGACCTTGAAACCATTGATATTACTGAGGAAAGACCTCTGCCGTTGGGCGATTTGAGCTCTACCAGTCAGTACAATGTTCAGGAGCAACTTTCGCTTACTTTTACGCACGATGTGGTCGAAGTAGGTGCCATGGGGTTATTCCGTTATTCAAATTCGAAGAATAATCTTCGTGAAGATATTACAGAAACCTTCGACTGGACTGCCCGTGGTAATCTGGTGATTCGCCTGCCCTACGATATTACGATCAACAGCGATATAAACTACATCAATCGACTGGGTTATTCGAGTTTCGATCAGAAAGAATGGTTATGGAATACTTCTGTTGACAAAGCTCTGTTTAAGAACCAGGGAGTCCTTTCAGTTCGCTGGAACGATATTCTGCAGCAACGATTGAATATCCGGCAGACGATAGGCGATAATTCGGTATCATTTACCAGTTATAATACGCTAACCTCTTACTTTCTGGTAAGTTTTAGTTACCGGATCCGTAAATTTGAAGGAGCGAAAGAATCCGATTTTCGTTCGCGTGACAATCGTTTTGGTCCCGGAATGCGTCCCGATGGTGGTACACCTGGTTCCGGACGAGGACCGGGCGGACGAGGTGGTAGCTTCGTTCCACGCGATTTTTAACGACTATTCAGTAAGGTCATTGTCGGGTTCAGGGGCTTCAACAGCATCGAATACTGAAAGCTGACGATTGAAAACCTCATCCAGTGAAATCTGGAAAGTTTCGGTGTGAGAAATACCCTGAATGCCGGTGATGCGTTCAATAATTACCTGGAAAAGGTGCTTATTATCGCGTGCGTAAATCTTTACAAACAAGGAATATTTCCCGGTAGAAAAATGACATTCGACAATTTCCGGAATCTGCTTCAACTCCTCTGCCACTCGTGCAAAAGCTTTGTTGTCGTTGAGTGTAATGCCAATGAATGCACAGGTTTGATAACCAACCTTGTAATTATCAATAATAAATTCCGACCCTTTGATAATGCCGGTATTTTTAAGCTTTTGAATCCGCTGATGTATTGCCGCTCCCGATACGTTGCATTCACGTGCAACTTCTAAAAAGGGAATTCGGGCATCCTGAGCAATCAGTTGTAAAATTTTTTTATCCAGCTGGTCGATGCGATGGGGCTGTGGCATGGTACAAGAAATTTGGAGTTTGCTTATAATTTTATATTTATGCCGCAAATATAATTAAAAATCTCGTAAAATAAAGCTAAATTGTGGTATTTTGTAAGGAAAGTTCCATTAGCGGTATTTGCCGTTTTCGAAATCGGAAAGGATGCTTAGGTAGCTTTGATAGCGCGACTGACTGATACGATGCCCATGGACAGCATCCAATACTGCGCAGCCCGGTTCGTGAATATGTGTACAATTTGCAAACCGGCAATTTTTCGATACGGTGAAAATCTCGCGAAAATAGTGACTTATTTCATCCTCTTCCATATCTATCGTTCCAAAGCCTTTAATCCCGGGAGTATCAATTATCCAGCCTCCATTTTTCATCGGATACATCTCCGAAAAAGTAGTAGTGTGCATCCCCTTTTTATGATAGGAAGATATTTCACCGGTACGGGCCATAGAATCGGGCAGGAGGGCATTAATGAGGGTTGATTTACCGACACCGGAATTGCCGGAAATAAGCGTGGTCTTGATTGCAAGGGCTTTTTCGAGTTCAACTATGCTCTCCGGTTGTTGAGATGAAGTTAAGAAAACCGGGTAACCAATGCTTTCGTACAGACTTTTCAGTGCTTCCACATAAGCCATTTCATCAGCTGTATACAAATCGGTTTTGTTAATTACCAATCCTGCCGGGATAGAATAGGCTTCGGCGGCTGCCATAAACCGATCGATGAAAACCGTCGAAGTTTCGGGATGTTTAACTGTTGCTATCAATAGAGCCATGTCGATATTGGCAGCCAGGATATGTGCCTGCCGAGATAGGTTCGACGATTTTCGAATCAGGTAGTTGCGGCGGTCGCAAATAGCAGATATGCTGCCAATGCCATCGCTGTTGAGCGTAAACTCTACACGATCGCCCACGGCAATAGGGTTTGTACTCCGGATATCCTGTAAGCGTAAATTACCTTTAATCCTGCATTCAATCAACGTATCATCGCTGGTAATCACCTGATACCAGCTTCCTGTGTTTTTAATCACCATTCCTGTCATAAGCTCCGGGGTCATCATTGGAGTGAATATGCCAGTGAATCGAGTGCCAGCTGTTGTTCGGCGATGCTCAACCCGTTGCGTAAAAGATACTGTTTATCCGCTTCAAACTGGGCGGCCAGACTTTCATAGCTTGTGCCCTGCATGTCGATACTCTTGCGATAAAAATCAAGAGCTTCGTTTCTTTTTTTAAGACACATAGCTATATGACCGGCATTCAATAAGTCTATGGAATCAGGGATAGCAGTAACAACTTTTTCAACATAATATTCGGCCTGGTGTAAATTGCCTGAAATAAAAGCACACCAGGCTATTGCCCGCCACAATTTCAATTCGTCGGGATAGCTCTTTTCAAGATTTGCATACAGTTGAAGTGCTTCTTTGTAGTTCTCCAGAGCCATCATGCATTTGGCCATTTGCATACTTACACTTACAATGCCTGGTTTCAGAAAATCGGCATGATGATAGTGTTCCAGTGCCTTGGTGAAATTTCCAAGCAGCCGGTAACACAGTGCAATTTTTCGAACCGTCCACACATCGTCAGGTTGTATCATGTCGGCTTTCAGATAGGCATCCAACGCTTCGCTGATTCGGGAAAGTTTTTGCAATGCAAATCCTTTTTTCTGATACAGGGCTGCCGAAGGTTCCGACGACTTAATGAGCTCGTCGTACAATTCCACGGCGGGAATGTAAAACGATTTGGTGAAACAAAATTCAGCCAGTTGTTCTTTTAAATCGCTTGCAGAGGCCAACATGTCGAAAAAGGTGGAATGATGGAGTTGCAGCGCTTTATCAAACATATCGCTGAATTCTCCGTGTTGAGGATGAAGCCTGAAAAAGCGGAACAAATCCTGAATGTATTGCTTGGCAATATTTTTATCGGCAAGGTCGGGATTCAGCATCTGTTCATCGCGGGTAATTTCAGCCAATTGATCGGCCTCAGCCTTAAACGATCGGCTCATCATGTCGCGTTGAGAAGCAGGCATTTGCATAACACTCAGCGAAAACGAATACTTATCGGAATTGCAAATCACACTGTTGTTGAGAAAGGCCGACATCAGACTCTGATCCTTGTTGGAAAAAAGCTCCTGAATAGAGCTGAATTCGGGATCAAATGGAAGAAACCAGTTCGCAGTTTCACTGAAAAATGGAAAATTTTTCAATACAGCAAAGGTGCTCATGTATACATCGGCTCCTTCCAGTTGCAGGTTGGTAAGTTCCTGAATTTTTTCTCCGATTCCGCTTTGCTCTAATATTTCATTCCATTCCGGATTTTCTTCCGACCATTCCTCCGAATTTTGCTGGCTGTCTTTATCAAGCTTGTTTTTAATCATCGGACTGATTTTCATCATTTCCGGAAGAATTTCCTCTTTCATTTTACGGGTAATCCGGTCGGTATCCGAACTTCCGGCAATTAACAGGATAATATTTTTCAGATTTTCGAGAATTCTTGAGTTATCGGCCATTAAAATAAGCCGATTCCGCAGAGTGGGATAAAAAGGCAGGTAGTCGTTGTAACGTGTCATAATAAAACACAGCCCAACCAATGCTCTCTGGCGCACCATGCTGTTGTTGCTTTCACAGGCATCCATCAGCAATAGGATTTTCTCGTCGTCGAACATACGCCAGAGGTTTAGCGTAAGTGCCGAAATCAACAGGCATTGCTCGGTAGTTCCCCGGTAGTCTGGTAAAAGTATTTGATGGAAAACCGACTTCTCCTCAGGTCCCAGCCGTGTACTCAGCCAGTAAATCATAAAGAGGTCTGGCAACAAGCGTTCAAAGTTGAGCCGGATACGCTTTAACTCGGTTTCGTGCAATTCTGTGCCTTCTTCAATGGCAAGCTGCCTTTTTTGTTGATAATATTTCAGGGAATCGTAAAGTGACTGAGTTGAATTAAAATGCAGTCTGTGCGGAAAGTACCTCTTCTGAGTGTATTCGAAACTGGTAAAATTACGTACGAAGAGCTCTTCGCGAAGCAACAGATTCAACTGTAAAAGCCTGCCACTCAGTTTGCTAAAAATACGCTGACGTTCGGGGTCATCGTATCCCTGTGTAAAATACTGAACCATCAGTTTGTAATTGTCGTGTAAACCGGTATGGCGATCGTTCAGTTCGCCCCATTGCAACTCCCCGGTCAGTTTCTCTGTCAGGTCGAATGCTTGTTTGAGTTTCCCTGCGAGTACACAACCAATGGCATCGTCGGATACCTGTGCAATCTGATGTGGTGTCATGTTGAAAAATATTTAATCAGCCCATTTTGCTGATCCGGATCAACTGCTCTTCATCGATAATCTTTAATTTCCGCCCGTCCATGGCAATCACATGCTCGTTTACAAAATTCGAAAGTGTACGAATGGCATTCGAGGTAGTCATGTTCGACAAATTGGCCAAATCTTCACGCGAAAGATAAATACTGATGGTGGCTCCGTCTTCTTCCAGACCGTAACTGTTTTTGAGCATTAACAAAGCCTCTGCCAAACGACCACGGATGTGTTTTTGTGTCAGATTGACAGTACGGGCATCGGAGGCAGCCAGGTCGGTGGCAAGCTCTTCGAGAAAACGATAGCAAAAAGCGTTATTGTTTTTCAGAATTGAAATGAATATATCGGCTTTTATCATGTAAACAGTAGAGGCCTCAAAAGCCGAAACATTGGTATTATACGGTTCGCTGGCAATGATTGCCCGATAGCCGAAATGCTCTCCGGGTTTCAACATACGGATGATCTGAGCCCGACTGCCCACACCTTCTTTGTAGACCTTTGCCTTGCCCGATTCCAGCACCATCATATGTGTGGGTATCTCTCCCTCAATCTGTATCATCTCGTTTTTTTTGAAATGATGCACTGTATAGTTGGTACGCAGAAACTGACGTTCGTCGGGTGTCAGCACATCCCAAACCGTCATTATTTCGTCGATCGGACGCAGCGAACTTGCCATCTTTTTTGCCATAAAATCTACGAAAATATGTTTGATAACATTGTTTTACAGCACAAATTTAGTAGTTTTTTATAAAATACAATATTATTCCTGCAAATTTATTACATTTGCCTGAATTTTTGAGATAGAGTATGAAAGTATTTATCCACCTGATTGTCGCATTGTTTTTTATTTTATCCCCGTTTAGAACGGTTGCTCAAACCCTGAGTTATGGCGATTCGGTGGTGGTGAGCCTGCTGAC
>JANJXE010000265.1 GCA_024709185.1 Paludibacter sp. | reverse complement strand
GCAGCATCGGAACTGATAAAGAAAACCGACCTGAATATCAATGAGATTTCCTATCAGGTCGGATTTAATGATTCATCGTACTTTGGAAAATGTTTTAAAATGTACTTTGGTGTAACTCCATCAGATTACAAAGCTTAGGCGTTCACTAGTCTTTTATCTTCCAAAACACCATCATCAGTTTCTCAAAAAGGGTATCTCCAAGAAGTCGTTTGACAGGAACTCCGATGACCTGGTCAAACTTACCGATGACGTAGCGCATGTTGTAGGAGCCGCTTTTTCGAAGAAGCTTTTCGACTTTGCGGGCAATCAGAATGGGCTGGGCACCATTGATTTCGTCGTGCTCGTACATCTTTAACAGCTGATCGAATTTCTTTTGGTAAACCGCATCCACTGTGCCAATGATGCGGCGGTTGGCCGTGAAACCAGTACTAAAATCCCCTGGATTGACATTGAAAACCTTAATATTAAAGGGAAGTACTTCCATCCGGAGAGCGGCAAGATAGCCTTCGAGTGCATATTTACTCGCTGAATAATGGCCCTGAAAGGGCAGGCCAATCAATCCGGCCATCGAGCCCACATTAATGATGAGCCCGCCACCCTGCTTGCGCATAACTGGTAAAAAAGCACTCACCATTCGTACTACCCCAAAGAAATTGGTTTCAAACTGGGCTTTTGCTTCGTCTAATGTGAAATTTTCGAGTGGACCGGCCAGACCGTAACCTGCATTATTAATCAGCACATCGATACTAATCCCTTGTGATTTTAGGGTTTCCATCAGCTGTGCAACCGAAGTATCGCTGGTTACGTCGAGAGGAAAAAGTTTAAACCCGGACTGGGTGGAGGACTGTAAATTTTCCGTTTTGGCAATATGTCTGTTGGCGACATCACTCGATGTGGATTCCTGTAATTTCGGGTTGGCTTCTGAGATAGTGGATGATGTCAAGGGTTTCCGGGATGTTCCGTACACCGCATAGCCTTTCTGATGAAGGTATTCGGCAATAATTTTTCCGATACCTGAAGATGCACCGGTGATAAGTACAGTTTTGGTCGTATTCATTCAATAACAATTAAGCACGTTCATAAACATAGTGTAAGTTAGCCGGGTGTTCATTATTAGCACGAACTAAAAACAAAGTGTAAGCCGGCTCTTCATTCAAAATGCAATGAAAAGCCGGCTTATTCAGGTGCTGTGTCAGCTTTTCTTCTAACTGAGCACAAAAATACTATTTATTATTGACAAATCACACATCCCTCACATTTCGAAAGTTCGCCGCGTAGGCGCTTTTCCACGAGCATTTTCATTCGGTCGCGCAAGGCATCAATACGGATGTAATCGAGTACATCGGCCATAAAAGCATTCATCAATAATAAACGGGCTTCGGCATAGGGGATTCCACGCGAACGCATGTAGAAGAGAGCGTTATCATCGAGCTGACCAATGGTGGCACCGTGCGAACATTTCACATCGTCGGCAAAAATCTCCAACTGTGGCTTGGTGCGCATTTTAGCTGTACGATTCAGCAAAATATTGCGATTGGTCTGGTAGGCACGGGTTTTCTGGGCATCTTTCTCCACAAACAACCGACCGGTAAAAGCTCCTTTCGAAACATCATCGAGCACGTATTTAAACAATTCGTCGGAATGGCATTCGGGCATGTTGTGGAGCACCGACGTAAAATTATCCACCGTTTGGTTCTTATCGGCGATTACCATCCCGCACACTTCGGTTTCGCAGTGTTTACCGTTGAGGGCCACTTCGATGCTGTTGCGCGACACCCCGTTGTGCAGGGTAATCACATTGGCAATCACGTTCGACGAAGCTTTCTGATCAATCAGCAGGGTAGCGAGATTGGTCATGCGGTTGTGCGTATTCTCAAGCTTGTAATGATCATAGGTTGCATATTCGCCTACAAACACTTCGGTTACACGATTGGCCAAAAAGCGCACATCGTCCTGGGTGTGATCGCACACCAGCAACTGCGCCTTTGCATTTTCTTCAATGATGATGAGGTTATGGGCATTGGCCAAAAAATCGACATCGGAACGCATGATGTTGATGAGCTGCACCGGACGTGGTAATTCCACATTCTTCGGCACATACATGAAGAAGCCATCCTGTGCAAAGGCACCGTTGAAGGCCACCAAACCATCTTTTTTTTCGCGGCTCAGCTTACCGTAGTATTTCTGTACCAATTCAGGATACTTCTCCGATGCTTCCTTCAAGCCACAAATTATCACCCCCTTGGGTAAGTCTTTGTTGCGATCGTCAATTTCGGGATAAAAACCATCGTTAACCACGAAATACAAGTACGAATCGATACCCGGCACATCGCACTGAAAAGCCTGATAAGGATCCACCGGAAAATCCAATCTGCGGACATTCAGACCATAATCGGCCTCCAGCGAGGGCCGGAGATCGGTATACATATAATTTTCAAGCTTTGTTGTCGGGAAGCCCAGTGTTGAGAAAAGAGCAAAGGCTTCGTCGCGTGACTCGTTCATCACAGCGGCCGAATGCTCTTTTATCAAAGCATGATGGGCTTTGTATAAGTCAATATATTGTTGTTCCATTACATTCAGGTGTTATGCTTCAACTTCCTGTTTAATCCAGTCGTAACCACGGGATTCGAGTTCGAGCGCCAGTTCTTTACCGCCCGATTTAACAATTTTTCCATCGTACAGTACGTGTACAAAGTCGGGGGTGATGTAATCGAGCAGACGCTGGTAGTGGGTAATCAGAATGGTCGCATTATCGGGCGATTTGAGTTTATTAACTCCATTGGCCACAATACGCAGCGCATCGATATCGAGACCCGAATCGGTTTCGTCGAGGATGGCTAATTTAGGTTCGAGCATGGCCATTTGGAAAATCTCGTTTTTCTTTTTCTCACCTCCTGAAAAACCTTCGTTCACTGCGCGATTGGTAAGTTTGCTGTCCATCTCTACGAGTTCTTTCTTCTCCCGCATCAAACGCAGGAAATCGGTAGCCGACACAGCAGGCTCATTGCGGTATTTCCGTTGTTCGTTGATGGCCGCACGCATAAAGTTCACCATACTTACGCCGGGGATTTCCACCGGATACTGAAAACTGAGGAAGATGCCTTCGTTGGCACGTTCTTCCGGGGCAAGTTCGAGCAGGTCTTTTTCGTTAAAATCAATGGAACCATGGGTTACTTCAAAAGATGGATTTCCGGTAATCACCGATGATAAAGTTGATTTTCCGGAACCGTTTGGTCCCATAATGGCATGTATCTCGCCGGGTTTTACAGTCAGGCTAAGGCCTTTTAATATCTCTTTGCCATCAATATTGGCATGTAAATCTTTAATGACTAACATTGTATCGTATTTTTTATTTTTACTTATTATCCTACAGATCCTTCAAGGGTTATCTGAAGCAGTTTCTGTGCTTCTACTGCAAACTCCATTGGTAACTGATCCACTACTTCCTTAGCATAGCCGTTCACAATCAATCCCACTGCATCTTCGGTAGAGATACCACGCTGGTTGCAATAGAAAATCTGATCTTCCGAAATTTTGGAGGTTGTAGCTTCGTGCTCCACGATGGCTGTTTCATTGTTCACTTCCATATAGGGGAAAGTATGAGCGCCACATTTATCACCCAGCAACAAACTATCGCACTGCGAGAAATTGCGGGCATTTTCGGCTTTGGCACCTATCCGCACCAGTCCGCGGTAGCTGTTCTGACTCACTCCTGCTGAAATCCCTTTGGATAAAATGTGCGAGCTGGTATTTTTACCAAGATGAATCATTTTTGTACCTGTATCGGCCTGCTGGTGGTTGTTGGTAACGGCTACCGAATAAAATTCAGCGGAGGAATTATCGCCCTGCAATACACAGGAAGGATATTTCCAGGTAATAGCCGAACCGGTTTCCACCTGTGTCCACGAAATATGCGAATTATCGCCTTTGCAGATACCGCGTTTGGTCACAAAGTTATAGATACCACCTTTCCCGTTTTTATCGCCCGGATACCAGTTCTGAACTGTAGAGTACTTTACGTTTGCATTCTTCATCGCGATAATTTCCACAATAGCCGCGTGCAACTGATTTTCATCGCGCTGGGGAGCGGTACATCCTTCAAGGTACGACACATAACTATCGTCGTCGGCCACAATTAATGTACGCTCAAACTGACCGGTATTAATTGCGTTAATACGGAAATAGGTAGACAGTTCCATTGGGCACCGTACTCCTTTGGGGATGTACACAAACGATCCATCGCTGAACACCGCACTGTTTAAGGCGGCAAAGAAATTATCTGTATAAGGCACCACAGTAGCCATGTACTTTTGCACCAGGTCGGGATGGTGTTCCACTGCTTCGCTGAATGAACAGAATATGATTCCCATCTCAGCCAGGGTTTCCTTAAAAGTAGTTTTCACCGATACTGAGTCCATCACTGCATCCACGGCAATGCCGCTGAGGGCTTTTTGTTCTTCGAGTGGAATGCCCAGTCGGTCGAATGTTTTCAACAACTCCGGATCCACCTCATCGAGGCTTTTTGGAGCATTCTTTCGGGGAGCTGCGAAATAGGAAATCGATTGGTAATCAATTTCAGGGATAGTAAGATTGGCCCAGGTAGGCATTTTGAGGGTTAGCCAATGGCGATACGCTTTCAGGCGGAAGTCAAGCATCCATTCGGGCTCGTTTTTCTTCGCTGAAATAATTCGTACCACTTCCTCGCTAAGGCCTACAGGGATTACATCCGTTTCAATATCGGTGGTAAAGCCGTATTTGTATTCGCTTTGCGTTACTTCGTGTATAATTGCGTCTGACATAATTCTTTGTAAAAATTTGGGGTGCAAAATTAGTTAAAATCAAGCAAGTACCGAAATAACGCAAAAAGTCAATGAAATGTTTAATGTTTAATGATTAATGATAAATGGGTGGTATTGTACATTCGATTTATAATTAATCAGTATAGTAACCGTAAAAGACTATTTAAAAGTATATACTCACTAAGCTGCACCCATTTATCATTTATTTTTCATCGTTTTTGTAAATAGTCCGACAGGTTTACATCGCGGCTGAGATCGAGTTTTTTACGGATACGGTAACGATTGGTTTCAATACTGCGCACCGACATGTTCAGCAATGGAGCCATGTCCTTTGAGGAAAGATCCATCTTGATATATGCACAAATTTTTTTGTCGGTAACATTCAGTTCCGGAAATTCCTCGCCCAGTCGTTTCAGGTAATTTTCGTACACCAAATCGAAGTTTTCCTCGAAACGCTTCCAGTTATTATCGTTTTCGATATTCTGGCGAATGTTTCGTTCTACTCGTGTGAGCCTGGAAATAATGGTGTTCGGATCTCCTTTCTTGCGAATATCTTCCGCTGTTTTATTCAGCGTTTCAATAATTTCAAGCAGGATTTCATTTTTCCGGATGATATTCATCGTTGAACTGGCCAGCTCCTGTGCTTTATGCCTCAGCTCGTATTGCAATTGCTGATTTTTCAACTCTTTAATCTCCTTTTTCTTCGCCTGGGTTTCTTCATCGAAAATCTTCTTTTGTTCCTGCATTTCCTTTTCCTTCAACTCCTTCATCTTCACCGCTCCCTGTTTCGAACGGTAATTGACGAACATACCAAGAGCTCCAATCGCCAACAACAAGAATATACCATATATAATATAAGCAGTATTGGTTTCGTACCAGGCAGGCAAAATCCGAAAAATAATTGTGGTTTCGGTTTCGTTAAACTCAAGTAAATCACGGGCTTTTACTCTGAACATATACTCACCTCTGCCCAGCTTACTATACTCTTTTGTGGTTTCAGCAGTAAAGTCAGACCAGTTTTCGTCGTAATTTTCCAGTTTACAGGCATACTCCACCAAACCATCGTTGCGGTATTCGGGCGCATTAAAGCTGAAACGCAGGGTGTTGTAACTCGATCCAAACACCAGTGTGGTATCAAAACGATTCACGGAGATGCGTGATTGTTGTTGCTCACTTCGGTTGTTGATGGCGGTTATAGTATTGATCAATACCCTGAAGGTATTGTTTGTCGGACTTTGCGGACGGGTATCAATGCGGCTGAAACCATCTTCATTGGACACGATCACCCTGTATTTATCAATAAAATTGAAATTTTCGAACCCTACAAGAAGTTTAGACTGAAGGATGCGGTAACTCAGCGAATCCATTGTATAAGTATTATCCTTGTTTTTTCGTGCCAGCCCGATAAAACGACCCGACACACACCACACATCTCCCGTCGGACTTTCGTGGAGGCGCATATAACTGGGAGATCCCGAAAACAAGTTGTTCCAGGCTGCATTTTCCTCCATCCTGTCGGTTTTTCTGTTGTAGGAAAACAGACCTCTTTCCGAAGAGAAAATAATTTCGTTTTTCACCCTGAACAAGGTATTGTTCGTATTGGCAGGTAGCCCTTTGTCCTGGTTGTACAATACCACCTTTTTAATACTGTCGAGCGATGCATTTAAAAAAAGACGGAAAAGTCCGTTTTGCCAGTGACTCATCCAGATACTTCCATCGCTGTCCTCCTCGAACATTGGACTCGATTCGTTGAAATTGCCACGAAGATAATGCGAAAACTTCCAGTTTCCCTGAATTTTCTTCAGAATAAAAAGGCCCTGATAGGAGCAACCTAAAATCACATCCTTGCGGTTTTTGAGCGGTATAAAGTTCCACACACCCGGCAAACCCCTGATTTGTTCCACCCTGTCGGAATGAATAATAAACGCTCCCTGATCATCGCCACAAAACAAGGTATTATCAATTTCCTTCAGGCACCATACCTGTCCTTCCATACCTCGTATCATTTGCAACTGAATAGGCTCCGGCCGGTTAATTAAAGGATAACTACTTATATATAACCCCTGATTGGTACCAAAATAGATTTTATTGTT
>JANJXE010000261.1 GCA_024709185.1 Paludibacter sp. | reverse complement strand
GAAGGATTAACCGGTATTCCGGCAGGTTTGTCTTTTGATCCTAATGGTCATGAATTCTTAACGGATGAGCAAATGAAAGATACCATGTCATTCTATGAACATCCTATAACTAAAGAACTGGGTAAACTTGCCCGTGAAGTTGGAGGACATGGCGGGATGGATTTTATTATGGACTATCGATTAATTTATTGTTTACGAAAAGGATTACCGTTAGATATGGATGTATACGATGCCGCGGAATGGAGTTGTATTGGGGAATTGACCGAATTGTCTGTTAAAAATAATGGTGCACCCGTTGAAATTCCTGACTTTACAAGAGGTGCCTGGAAAAAGCTTAAAACAATAACTTATTTCAAATAAGGTATATTAGCTATCTAAATATGTTGGAATTCAATAATCCTGCTATTGACCAGGGTCAGTTCGATGTAATTGAATTGATTTGCAAACCTCTTGATATTGTACGGGTTGCGTTTATCGGGCTTGGAAAGCGTGGACAGGAAGCAATCAATAATTTTATGCATATCGACGGCGTCGAAATAGTTGCTATTTGTGATAAGGTTGAGAAATATGTATTGGAAGTTCAACAACTACTCACTAAATACGACAAACCAAAGACAATTGCATATACCAGACCTGAGGATTGGCGCAAAATCTGTGAAAGAAATGATATAGATTTGGTTTATATAAGTACTGACCGAGACTTGCATGCTACAATTGCAGTTTATGCCATGCTACACGATAAGCATGTAGCTGTGGAAGTTCCTGCAGCCAATACTATAGAAGAATGTTGGGAGTTAGTAAACACAGCTGAGAAGACCAGAAAACATTGTGTAATGTTGGAAAATTGTTGTTATGCTCAGTTTGAAATGGCGGTTTTAAATATGGCTCAACACAATGTTTTTGGAGAAATATTTCATGTCGAAGGAGCATATATTCACGACCTTCGTCAAATTGATTTCATCCGGAAGCCACATTATTTGGATCTTTGGTCAATGTATGGTAATCCATATCCTACCCACGGATTAGGACCACTTTGTCAGTTGTTGAATATTCACCGGGGCGACAGGCTTGCCTGGTTAATTTCGGTTTCGGGTGGGCAATTTGGTTTCCCGGCCTGTAATGATTCAAATATTCTAAACAAAAGTACACTTGGAAATATGAATACCACCATTATTCGTACTCATAAAGAGAAAACTATTGTTTTGCAACATGATATATCAAGTCCGAGGCCCTATTCCCGTAATTATTTAATCAGTGGAACAAAAGGATTTGTTCAGAAGCGGGAAACTCCACAGATTACACTATCTGCAAATCCAAGTGAATTTCTTAGCAAGGAGTCAACGGAAGATTTATTGAAGCAATATGAACATTCATTTTACAGGGAAATGGGAGAACTGGCTATAAAAACAGACACTCATGGCGGGATGGATTTTATAATGAATTACCGATTGATCTTTTGTTTGCGAAACGGTTTACCCATGGACATGGATGTCTACGATGCCGCAGAATGGTCGAGTATCATTGACTTATCAGCACAATCGGTACTAAATGGTTCAACTCCGGTTGAAATACCTGATTTTACCCGTGGCAGATGGAATAAAATAAAATTATAGAACAACAATGGAAAAGAATAAAAACACTCTTGTTATACCACTGATTATAGTTGGCATACTGTTTTTTGTAATTGGGTTTGGAGTGGGAATAAGTGGCTTTCTGACTCCGTTTCTGAAAGATGCGTTAAAACTTACGGTTACGCAATCCTATCTTGTTACTGCGGCCATTTTTTCTGCATTTGTAGTCTTCGGATCACCGGCAGGATGGGTAGTAAAAAAAATCGGATTCAAACTTAGCATCGTTTTCTCGTTGCTGATAATGGCTGTAGGAATGGTTTTGTTTGTACCTTCAGCCAATACCGGAAGCTTTCCTGTATTTTTAGCAGCATTATTTGTTGGCGGAATCGGTAATACCTTACTCCAGGCTGCTGTTAATCCATATGTCACCATTGTAGGACCTCACGAAAGTGCGGCAATGCGGATGTGCCTGATGGGTATAATGAATAAATTAGCCTGGTGGATGGGTCCGGTTTTTCTGGGCTTTTTCCTGGATTTGAAGAATGTACAATTAAGTCAGGTCTCTTTACCTTTTTATATAGTAACCACAATACTTGTTATGCTTGCAGTTTTTATCAAATTTTCTCCGCTTCCCGAAGTTAAAGCGAAAGGAGAGGATGAAGATGCTGTGGCAACCAATTCAGATTCCTATGCCACAGGAAAAACAAGCATATTCCAAATGCCTCATTTACTGTTAGGGGCATTGGCACTGTTTTTCTATGTAGGTGTTGAAACTCTACCAATGGCCTCTATCATTGGTTTTGCAAAATCTATATTTGGCGAAAATATGGCCAATCCTGAAGGATATGCAAAATATGTTCCGATAGGTATGTTTGTGGGTTATGTTTTTGGAGTGCTTACGATTCCACGAATACTATCGCAAACTAAAGCACTTCAATTATTCACACTTATAGGGCTTGTGGCCTCTTTATGTGTTATTTTACTTCCGGGCGAGATGGCTATTTTCGGTTTAATTGCCATTGGTTTTGCAAATTCCATTATGTGGGGTGCTATTTGGCCTTTGGCCATAGTCGATCTGGGGAAATTTACAAAAACCGGATCTTCACTCTTGGTCATGGGTATAGTGGG
>JANJXE010000217.1 GCA_024709185.1 Paludibacter sp. | reverse complement strand
GCTGTATCCAATGATGGACTTAGAGACACGATTACAAAGAATATTGTTATTGACAAGCTTTCTAAAGCCATTATCAGGTACAACAAACCAGACTCCGTATATTTTGCACCAGCAACGATCCAATTTTTCAACGAGTCGTATCAACAACCAAACGCAGATTCATTGGCCTATAGTTGGACTTTTGGGTATGGAGTTGACTCGCACGAAAAAAATCCTGTTCATGAATTTACAACTGCCGGAACGTATATTATTCGCCTAACAGGTAAATCAACCAATTGTGAAATTGGGGCTTCGGCAACGGTTATCGTTAAAGACACTGCTCAACGGGATGAGTTCCCGTTCATTAAATCAGGATGTTATCAGAATATTAGTGTCTTTCCCGTTCCATATGACTTTGGAAAAAAATACGAGATCGTAAATGATACGCTTAAAATACGTGGAATATATTCCGGAAATTGCGGAACTACAAAAACTGCAACGATTCGGTATAAAGGAGATACAATCATGATTAAATCATGGGAAGTTGGACCATTAACCACTTGTGGTTGTGAATATTATTTCGAAATTAATATTCCTCATTACACGAAAGATTCTGCCATTGTATTGTTTAACGGAGAAAGAATTAATGCAACTATTGCCGCCGTTCCACACGTTAACAAGCTTGAGAATTTCATTCGTATTTATCCAAACCCTGTGTCAGACAGCTTTCAGCTTGAAACGGATGACAATTCAATAGTTCCTTTGAAATTGATTATTAAAGATATCGATGGTCGGAAAATTCGAGAAAATACAGTAAATACTACTAAAACAAACCTAAATACAACCGACCTAAAAGCAGGTATTTATGTTTTGTATTTTTATTCAAAGCGGGGTTTCGTTACACAAAAGTTAATAAAGATATGATACTAATTTCGTTTGCTCACTAAAACCGACCATAGCCTTTGGTCGTTTGGCGGCATGTTAAAAAATTAAAAGCAACGATATTACACCTTATTGCATCTCTAGCCTGAAATTTTTTAAAACCTTGCTGAAAAAGTATGTTGCTGAACATTTAATTCATATTCCGCAACTATTTCAATCTATAAAAATAATTCTTCGGAAGTAAACCATATTTAAAGAGCTTCCTGATAATAGAACAAACCATTACACAAATCGTATTAAACATGAAGAATCTAATTTTTATTGCTTTTATCTTAGTTACATTAACAAGTTGTGACAAGAATGACATTGAAAACTCATCATTAAATGGAGTTTGGATAGAAACAATTCACAAGACCGACACATTAGTCTTTGACAATCAGTTTACAGGTTTTAGTTTAAATAGGGGGACTGAAATAAGAGATGGTTATTTGTTGCCGAAATACCTTTCAGGTCCTTATATGTATGAAATTGAAAATGATAGTATTTCATTACGTTGGTCAGCTTCAGGCTCTTTTAAGGCAACTAAATATTATTTTGAATTGGACTTGCAGAATGAACAAATTAAGATTGGGAATTTTTATGTAGACAGTATGAACACCGGCGAAATATTGACTTTTAAAAAGAATAATTAAGCAACCCGACAACATGAACTATCAAGTAAAATTTTTAAACCTACTAGTTGTTTTTGACAGCTTTTTTAATGCTTTATAGTTGTCAAAAAGATGATGAGATACCAGCTGTGAATAAAAAAGCATTCGTAGTAGACAAGATATACAATTACGACAACGACCTGGTGGCAGAATATTTTTATAACAACAAAAACCAACTTATAAAAAAGCATGTAACTGAACATTTGGGCAATAACTATCAGCAGGGTTGGGCTTCTTACTCAGATGAATTTGAATATCATGATGGTCGTGTTTCAAAAATAATTCATAAAGACATATCGCACAATATGTTTAATTATGTAACCCATATCTTCTACAATTCGAACGGAAAAATAATAAAAACTGAAGTATACAAAGATGGTTTGCAAATTTCGTCCAAGTCAAATTACAGATACAAAGATAATTATCTAACGGGAACTGTAAAGTACAACTATGGAACTATGGTTTATAGAGATTCAATAGTTTATAATAATACAGGAAATGTAAGTAAATATATATACGAGAATCCGGAAATGAATTTATTTGGAGAGCCAATACCAGGAACTAAAAAAACGACCATTCAAGAATTTAATTACGATACTCATTCGAGACCTAACTTTAACCTTGACTATCTTTTCATTTATGAACCTCTGCCATTTTTGGAAGAAGCAAACATACAAAGGCAATTATCTACAAATAATATGACCGAGTTTATTGGTGGAACAAAATGGATATATACATATAATGAACACGGAATACCTTCTTCAATAGAGGTTAAATGGAAAGATATTGAAACATCTTTGCCTATGTTATTAAGAATAGAATACAAAGAAATTGAATAAAAATCATTTATCTGTAATAATAAAAAACGTATATTTGCGAAATGAATAATACTGTAATTCTACTTATTTGTGGTTGCATTGTTACTTTAACTTCTGGGATTAGTGTCTATTTATTTCTGAAAAATAAGAAGATAAAAAACCAGAACAATGTTTTGCATTCTCAACTCAAAGATTTTAACAGCCGAATAAATCCTTTGCAATTAGAAGTGTTGGAGGCTAAATTGAATCCACACCTTTTCAAAAACATCCTTAATTCAATACAATCCCACGCCTATAAAACCTATTTTGCCATCGACAGATTATCCAATGTGCTCGATTATATTTTGTATGAAAGTAGAAAGGAACTTGTAAGCGCAAAAGAGGAAATTGAATTTGCATTAAATCTGGTAGAAATAAACAAAATTAAAGTTAGTCCTTTGTTTGATTTAAAAGTCAAAACTAAGATTAAAGAAAAATCAGAACCGCTTTACGACCAAAGATTGATGGCTCCATTAGTATCTATTGATTTAATTGAAAACGCATTCAAACATGCAGATATTCAAAACCCTGATGCCTTTATTTCAATAACACTAGAGTTTAAAAACAGTCACTTTATACTTACGGTGTCCAACACTATTTCGCCTGAACCTACTATCCAGAAGGAGAAAGGCGGCTTAGGACTTAAAACACTGGAACAGCGGCTTAAAATAATTTATGGAGAGAACTTTGAGTTGATAAATTATAGTGAAAATGATGTTTATTTTGCACAACTAAAAATTAATCTTTTTGAATACAAAGCTAAAATGCTTGCTGTTAGATGACGAGCTACCCGGACTAACCTATTTGAAAATGCTCTGCGAGCATATTCCCGAGTTGGAAGTTGTAAAAGCTTTTAACCGAACAGATTTATTTTTGTCTGAAATAGACAAAATAGACTTTGATTTGTGTATCCTTGATATTGAAATGACCCGAATGAATGGGGTTGAAATTGCCCGTTTGCTAAAAGATAAACTAATAATTTTCACCACAGCCCACAAAGAATACGCAGCGGAGGCATTTGATTTGGATGCTATTGATTATATCCGAAAACCCATTCAATTAGAACGACTACAGAAGGCGATTAGCAAGGCTCTAAAACATCATTCAACTGTAAAACATAAAAGAAAATTCACTCATCTCAATACCGACAAAGGCAAATCTATACTCTATTTCGATCAGATTTGCATCATTAAAACTTCTAATATTGATAGTCGCGATAAAGAAGCACTTTTACGTGACGGAACAAAAATTCAACTAAAAAATATCTCTTTTGAAAAATTAATTTCCTTACTTCCTCCTTTTGATTTTTGTCAGATTAATAAGCGTGAAGTAATTGCAGTTGACATTGTGAATTATTTTTACTTCGACCAAATTACCACTACCCTGAAGGATGAAAATAATCAAATGCTCATACTTTATCTGACCGAAGTGTATCGGAAAAACTTCTTGGAGAAAGTCAGAATATAATTCATTACATTTTTTTTCAGCCTTATTACAAAATCACTGAATACGCCATGCATCCTTGTTTGTTAGAGTGAATTAATTGCTAATTTTGCATTTATAAGTTGTTTATTACTAGAATAACCGAAGCAAAATGTATTTTTAAATCACAATTTAAAACTGAAATGTATGCTGAACAAATTTAGAAATGTATTTTTTTATGTGGTGATTATCGGTAGTTTTTCAGCATTGATTTATTGGATTGACTTTATGGGTTCGCAGCAAGAAATTGCTTCAAAAATAATTCAACCGACTTCTGAGAAATCAGCATGGCATGAGTTTTTACATTCTACGTTACATAATATTACCCATCCACTAGCTATTTTATTAGCTCAAATAGTAGCAATAGTATTTGTATCGCGGTTATTTGCGTGGATCTTCAGAAAAATAGGTCAACCCTCAGTTATAGGAGAAATAGTAGCTGGTATTGTGTTAGGTCCTTCGTTAGTGGGGTTGTTTTTTCCCGAATTCACAGCTTTTTTGTTTCCTGCCCAATCGTTGGGTAATCTACAGTTTTTGAGTCAAATTGGGTTAATCCTGTTTATGTTTATCGTAGGAATGGAAATTGACGTGAATGTACTTAAAAATAAAGCCCACGATGCAGTTGTTATCAGCCATGCAAGCATTATCATACCTTTTTCGTTGGGTATGGGATTGGCATATTTTATTTATAAAGAATTTGCGCCTGTTGAAGTTTCATTTACATCCTTTGGTTTGTTTCTTGGAATTGCACTTAGTATTACAGCCTTTCCTGTATTGGCACGAATTGTTCAGGAACGTGGAATACACAAAACTCGCTTAGGAACTATTGTAATTACATGTGCAGCAGCAGATGATATTACTGGCTGGAGTATATTGGCTGTAGTAATTGCAATTGCCAAAGCAGGTTCATCAGTTAGTGCTCTATATACCATAGCTTTAGCAATCGTTTATGTGTTTGTGATGATAAAAATTGTACGACCATTTTTAAAACGAATTGGCGATTTAAATGCCACCAATACTAACTTAAGTAAAACATACGTTGCAATTTTTATTGTAATGCTTATTCTTTCATCCTGGGCGACTGAAGTTATTGGAATTCATGCTTTGTTTGGAGCTTTTATGGCTGGAGCAATTATGCCAGCTAATCAAAAATTCAGAGCGTTGTTTGCCGAAAAAATTGAAG
>JANJXE010000212.1 GCA_024709185.1 Paludibacter sp. | reverse complement strand
GACTGGCGCCGACAGAATGTCAATAAGATGGTTAAGGATGTATACGATGCGATTCAGGCTGCCAACCCTGCGGTTCGGTTTGGAATCAGCCCGGCAGGTGTAGCAGGAACTATTCAATCGGTTGCTGACAAGTACGGTGTTCCCCGTTGTCCGATTGGAAGTGACTGGCAGTACAACGGGATTTATGCCGACCCGCTGGCATGGCTTAGTGAAGGGACCATCGATTACATTTCGCCACAGGTTTACTGGACAATTGGCTCATCGACCGATTATCGCCCCATCACGCAATGGTGGTCGTATGTGGCACCATTCTTTAACCGACACGTATACATTAGCCATTCGCTTTCGGACATGGCTGCAGGAGCGCCTGCTCAGAATGTACAGTATCGCATAAATGAAGAACTGATATCGCCCGAAGCAGTTTCAGGTATAGAAAGGGTATCACTGGAGCGAACATTATCAACTGAAGTAACCAGAGCACCGCAGGCTACCAACTGGACCGGAACCGAAATCGGAGCTCAGATTGGGGTAAACCGTAGCAGCGATGTGAACGATGCCCCTGGTAGTGTGTTTTATGCAACTTCCAAGACAGTAAACACCAGTGGCTTTATCAGCTATCTTAAAAATAGCATTTTCACATCCAAAGCACTGCTACCCAATGTAGGATGGAAAAACACAGCACTTCCTCCTTTGGCTGAAGGACTTGTACTTAACGGAACTGTTTTAAGCTGGAATACTGCCGGAACAGGCTTCAAGTATGCTGTTTATGCATCGCCAAAATCGGCAGGCAACGCTGCAATTAATCAGGCTTCATCACTCCAGGGGATATGCTATGGCACTTCCTTTACGTTGTCCTCAGCTATCACTGATGCCACCCACTTTATTGGTGTATCGGTAGTGGATGGCTTTGAAAATGAATCAGCGATTCAGATTCTTAATCAACCGGCTGCATCTGCCGGGCAGGTTGTAATCAGCTATCCGGCAAACAACTCACAGGCATTACTTCCCACTTTCTTCCGTTGGAATGCAGTCGAAGGCGCTTATGCCTATCAGTTGCAACTGGCCTACGATGCGCAATTTACAAACCTTTTGGCGTCGCGCGAAACCCAACAGCCCGAGTTTAACTCCGGTACTATTTTGAAAATTAAGACCGACATACCGTATTACATGAGAGTTCGGGCGTTAAAAGCCAATGCTCCGGCAGTATGGAGTTCTCCGGTTGGTTTTACCAGCAAGATATTTGGAATCAACTCTCCGGCGAATCAAAGCACTCAACAGGAGATGACTCTGACCATTAGCTGGGATGCTGCCGGACCCGGTGCAAGCTATATTTTGGATATTGCAACCGATGCCTTGTTCAGCACATCTAAAATGGTACACACGAAGAACCTGACCAGTGTTTCGTCGTACACATTGCCCGAAGGCACGCTGACTCCATCGACAACCTACTTTGCACGCGTTAAGGTGACAGATGGTTCGCTTAGTGCGACCAGTGCAACCGTACAATTCACTACCCGGGATTTGGATATTCCTGTTCCTGTTGTTATCTCACCGACCAACGATGCCAATATTTTTGGCACCAGCATTCAGATCTGCTGGGCTCAACAACCCTCAAAAGGTTTCAGGGCAGAGTTATCAAAAGATCCGGTTTTCCCTACCCGTGGAACCACTCTGAGAAATGTGGATGCCTTCACTTATTGTTATCAGTTTGACAACCTGATTCCCGACACGTATTACTTACGGGTAAGGGCAATCAGAGCAGAGGATTTGTCGGAACCTTCCAATGCAGTGAAAGTAGTTTTAGCTGCTCCAACCAGTGTGGAAACTATCGAACTCAGCCCTTATCGCTGTTACCTTTCGGGAAAAGGTGCCGGGGATCGTGGCTTAACCATCGAATCTATGCAGGCTGATAAGGTAAACATAAGCATCTACTCCATAACGGGAATCTTACACGGTTCGAAAGAAGTTCAGCTGACAAAAGGTGAGAATTTAATTGCAGACCCGGGTTGGACAGCTACTTCCGGTATGTGGATAGTTACAATCCGGAATCCGGAGAAAATTTATTCATTTAAAATTAATAATCACTAATTAATTAACAACACTTTTAATTATTATCATCATGAAGAAACAATTACTTTTAGGTGCTGTACTGCTATTAAGCGTACTTGCAGGAAATCAGCTGTTTGCACAGGCAGCTGTATCAGTGGATCCATTTGTTTATACCCCAAGAGGTGCAAACAGCGAAATGAAATTAACCAGCAAATGGCTTTATTCCAAGAAGCTCAACAATTACAATGTCGCTGCAGATTTTGTGGCACCTTCAGCTACTGCACGTGGTATGGCTGTTAAAAATGGCAAAATGCTGTTCTCATACCGTAAAAGTGCAACCGAATGTCAGATTGTTGTGGTAAACGGTGAGACTGGTGCCCGTGAAGCATCTATCCCATTGGCATCCAATGTTTTTTCCTATAAAGGGAGAAATAAAGCCAACACTGCGGACAGTACCTATTATGCGCCACTACCTAATAATGACATTAAGATAGACAATGCTGGTAACGTTTTAGTTGGCAACCTGATTACATCCAATGCAGGAAGATATCAGATTTGGAAAATTGATTTGAGCAATGGAACCGGAACCCTGGTCATTGATCAGGCCGATTTAGCTACTCTGTTCCCAGCTGCGACAACCATGCGTTTCGATGCCTTCGGCGTTTGGGGTGATGTTAACGGCAAAGCTATCATTATGGCTGCAAATGCATCGACAACTGCAATGGAAGTTTACAAATGGAATATCAATAATGGAGTTGCAGGTGTTCCGACACTTATCGAACTAGATAACTCAAAAGAAACAGGTAAAGATTTGGCAGAGTTAGCTAACCTTGGTTCTGCACCTCAAATTTTTCCTCTCGATGAAAACTATTTCTACATCGATGGAAATGCCACGTTACCGGTACTTTGCGACATGGATGGAAATGTGGTGGATGGATTTAAAGCCAATATTAGTAAAACAGTTGATTCAGTTACTGAACCTGGTACAAACTTAAACATGAATCAGGGACATAATGGGCTGGCAGAATTTGAAATTGAAGGCAAATATTTTATAGTAATGGCTGCCACAAATACTGCAGGAACCCCATCATCTTCATTTAGGTTATTTCAATTTGCAGATGCTGGAAAAGAATTCAGCGGTCTGACCTGTCTCTGGACTTTTCCAAGAGCTGGTATGGGGACCTCTGCAGACTCGAACACATACCGTACAGCAATGCCCGCGGTTGAAGTATCTGGGAATAAGGCAAAAATTCACATTTATACAGGCGAAGTTGGATACGGAATGTACGAATTTGTAATTGAACCACCCAGCAGCACCCAAAACACAATCTTAGATCAAATCAATGTTTGGGGCGAAGACTCCAAAATTATAATTTCTTCCGAAGTGGCTTCTGCTGAAGTATACACCGTTGCAGGTCAGCTTGTTAAACGTGCTGCCTATGTTAAAGAAATTTCAATGGATAATTCGGGTATCTATGTTGTTAAACTGATTGACGCCGATGGTAATCAAAAAGCCAGCAAAGTAATTTTGAATTAATTCTTCCACTAAGAAACACTCCGGAAAGCTGGTTAATTACCCACTCTCCGGAGTGTTTCAACTTTTTCTGAATCTATTTTTCAATGTCTTTTTCCGATATATTGATACCATGAAACACATTTTACTTCTACTTTCTTTATTATTCGCTATCTTATCCACATCAGCTCAGGCTATTGTCATCGATGGCAAAACTTATACGCTGGATACCCTGGCCAATTACAAGGTAGGTCCAGGCAGCCGGTACACTTCACTGCGTTTAAGGAGTAATAACCGACTGGATGTATATTTCCTGAAAATTGATGCTACCAATCCCTATGTAACTTTCAGAGCTGCCCTGGGTCGTGATTCTATCTATACCGGCGAACAACCTTCAGCACTTGCCAAACGTAAAAGCAAGGAAGGAGCGGTGTATTTTGCAGGAACCAACGGCGATTTTTATGCTACAACAGGCTATGTGGGTTATCCTGTGGGAGGTTGCGTTGTCGACTATGAACTTGCAAAACCACCTACAACAGCCCGGAAAATAATCGCCTTTGAAAACGATAAGATACCTGTTATCGGAGTGATGACCTATACAGGTACGGTAAAAAAAGGCTCCGAAACCTGGACCCTTCACACTGCTAATCACATTCGTGAGACCAATCAACTGGTACTTTTTAATCAACATAATGGCAAAGTTACCCGTACAAATGCTTTTGGAACAGAAGTATTAGTCGAACTGGTGCAAGGACAATCCTGGGCAATAAATGGTCCGGTAAAAGTAAAAGTTACTAAAATTGAACAGGGAAAAGGCAATATGACCATCCCGAAAGGAATGGCCGTTCTATCGGGTCATGGTACCTCTGCAGCGTTACTTAATACCTTGGCAGTAAATGATGAACTTGAAATTAATCTGGCACTCAACTATAACGGGCAGTATAAGAACTGGTCGCAACTGGTTGGTGGAGATAATCGTAATGCTATGCTTGTCGATGGAGTGGTAGAAACTGCACAGGTCTGGAACGAGCTGCATCCCCGTACGGCAGTAGGTTATTCTCAGGATCAGAAAACAGTGATTTTCTGCGTGGTGGATGGACGGGGTGCATCAGCAGGAGTTACTACCAAACAATTGGCAGAACTTATGAAAAGTGCCGGTGCATGGACCGCTTTTAACATGGATGGAGGTGGTTCCAGTTCAATGTATGTAAAAGAATTCGGACAAATGAATGTTCCGAGTGATGGTGTTGAACGGGCCGTTTCAAATTCACTGTTTGCTGTTTCTTCAGCTCCCTCCGATCCGGTGATTGCTTCCATTGAGAGTTATGAAACCACTATCCGGCTTCCAAAATATGGCGTCTTCAAACCCCGATTCCTTGGATTCAATCAATACGGAGTATTAATAAACAAAGATGTACAGGGAGCCATCCAGTGGAGCAACCACTCTCGTTG
>JANJXE010000197.1 GCA_024709185.1 Paludibacter sp. | reverse complement strand
CGTCGGGAACCACGGGTAATCCAAAGGGAGTGATGCTTTCGCACAGCAATATTGTAAATCAGATTGAAAATCTGAAAACTACACCTTCGTCGTGGAGCAAAACAGCGCTGAGTTTTCTTCCGCTCTGTCATGCCTACGAACGCATGCTGGTGTATCTCTATCAGTACCTGTGCATGTCGGTGTATTATGCCGAAAGTTTGGCTACCATTGCCGATAATATCAAGGAAGTAAACCCGACTATGATGTCGGCTGTGCCTCGGTTGCTGGAGAAAATTTACGACAAATTGTTCCTGGCCGGTAAAAAACTTTCGTTTATACAACGAACCATTTACTACTGGGCCTTTAACCTGGCTTCCCGTTATCAGCTCGATGGTATGAGTGGATGGATGAAGTGGCAGTTGAAACTGGCCGATAAGCTGATTTTCTCCAAATGGCGTGCAGCTATCGGTGGTAATTTCGATATTGTGGTTTCAGGAGGTTCGGCCATTCAACCGCATATGGCCTCTTTCTTCTCAGCGATTGGAATGCCGGTATTCGAAGGCTATGGTCTCAGCGAGACTTCCCCGGTTATTGCTGTGAGTCAGCGCGGGAAGCATGGACGCAAATTTGGCACGGTGGGTTTGCCACTGCCGGGTGTAGAAGTGAAACTTGGTGAGCGTGATGAGATTCTCTGCCGGGGACATAATGTGATGCTGGGCTATTACCGCGATCCTGAACTTACCAAACAGGTTATCGACGATGAGGGATGGTTCCATACCGGCGACACCGGAAAATTCACCGATCATGGTCAATTGATTATAACGGGTCGGTTGAAAAGCATCTTCAAAACTTCTTTTGGGAAATATGTGAATCCGCAGGCCATCGAGTCGAAGTTTACCGAATCGCCACTCATTGATCAGATGATCGTGGTGGGGGAAAACAAGAAATTCGCCGCGGCACTGATAACTCCCGATTTTGTATATCTCAAATCCTGGGCTAAACAGCATCATATCAACGACGCCACCACCAACGAGGAGTTGATTCAGCATCCGGTGGTGTTAAAACGCTATGGCGAGGAAGTGAAAAAATACAATCACAATTTCGGAGATTTTGAACAGGTGAAACGCTGGATTTTATTGCCCGATGAGTGGACGCAGCCCAATGGCATGCTTTCGCCTACCCTGAAAATTAAACGAAATGTGATTGAAGAGCGTTATAAAGAGCAAATTGAGAAGTTGTTCAGTTAAAAAGCAATTTCGACAATTACCGGTACCTGCTGTGAGTAGAACTAATGTGATTTTTACTTTATCCAAAGCAACTTTTTTATATAATAAATAGTACACTATGAACATATTTAAACATTTCGTTATGGCCATAAGCTTGATTCTTTTGTTTTCAGGATGTAAGTCGTATCCGCTGCCCGAAGGAGCAGTAGCAGTGAAACCGTTTGATCTCGACCGTTACCTGGGGACCTGGTACGAAATTGCCCGTTTCGATTACCGTTTCGAGCGCAATCTGAATAATACCACAGCTACCTATTCACGTAACGATGATGGTTCGGTGAAGGTGGTGAACCGGGGATTCAACTACGTGAAGGGTGTATGGAAAGAAGCGCAGGGCAGAGCTAAATTTGTAGGCGAGCCAACCGAAGCACGCCTAAAAGTGTCGTTTTTTGGTCCTTTTTATGGAGGATACAATGTAGTGGCTTTGGATCCGGACTACACATATGCGTTGATTGCAGGAAGTAGTCTCGATTATATGTGGATACTGGCGCGCACGAAGACCATTCCCAATGAGGTGAAGGAAGAATATGTTCGCATTGCCCGTGAAATCGGGTTCGACACCGATGAGTTGATTTGGGTGGAGCACGATTAAGGGGTATTTATGATGCAAAAGAGCCGGCCGGATACTACTTCGACCGGTTTTTTTGTACATTTGTGTTCTAAAAGTTGAATGTATGTCCATAAAATATAGTACATGGTTAATAGTGCTGGGCCTGGTGCTTAGTTGTGAACTTGCTGCCCGTCCCAAACTAAAACGCTTGCCAGAGCCTACGGAGCAGGGTGTTACTGGTGCAGTTGCGGTACAAACCGACACCATGGTTTATGTTGCAGGTGGACTTGATCCTGTTGCTGGCAGTTTTAAGTCCCGGGTTTTGAAATGGAACGGAAACCGTTGGTCGGTGGCAGGTGCACTACGCGAACCGCTGGCTCATGGTGTTGCTGTCGCTGTACCAGGAGGTTTTATCTATGCCGGTGGTACCAATGCAAAGGGTAGCAGCCGGGCGGTGGATCTATACCAGTTTTTTGATGAAGGACTGCCGGTGGTTGAAGCCTTGCCCGATTTGCCGGTAGGGTTGGAAAGAATGGCGGGTGCACTCATCGACCAGCGTCTTTATCTGGTTGGCGGAATTACTGACGGAAAAGCTGTGAACACAGTTTATCTGCTCAAGTTGGATGATACAGATGCCGGCTGGCAGCGAATGGTCGATTTTCCCGGGCCACCGCGTGCCGAAGTTGTGATGGCCGTGGCTCTTCAGCAGGGAAAGCAGTGTCTTTTCCTTTGGGGCGGTTATGCGCCAGGCTATAAGGATGTAGAACCTGTCGTGTCGGTCGATGGACTTCGTTTCGATCCGGTTACTGCAGAATG
>JANJXE010000502.1 GCA_024709185.1 Paludibacter sp. | reverse complement strand
CCCCCATTGGCGGCACCAGGCCACAACAGATCTGTGAACCACCTTGTTTGAATCGAGAGCGCCATGCCCACTTACGAGAAGACCGCCGAAACCATCATCTTCTGGCTGATGTCCACGGTGTTCCTGGCCCCCGTCGTGGTGATCGGGGCCATGCAGCTCGGCTGGTGCTGCACCGACAATCCGTCCGAAGCGACGCCTGCCCCGACGACGCCCCAGGCACCCGAGGTTGTGCGCATCGACCTCGACGACATCCGCCTGCAGGTCACGCCGGAGGAAATCCTGTCGCTCGCCCCGATGGTGCGTTCGGTGCTGAAAAAATGCCTGGAAGGCACCCCAGCCATGATCACCATGGCCGACAAGCGCAGCCTGGAAACCTTTCTGGCGCAGCCCAAGCCGGCCGACCGGTTCTTCCTCTATTGCAGCGACCCGCAGTTGTGGCAGTATCTGGCGGGCCGCGCGGGTGTCCTGAAAACCACGAATGGCAAGCAGGTCGCGAAGTATGTGCTGTTCATGAACTGACGAAGTTGCACTCCGAATCCCGATGCAGCACGAGGGTGGCCATGGGCCCGCCGAGCTGCCCACCCACGAGGCGTCAAGAAGTAACATCGCATGAACCACGACGAACAGGAGAAAGCTATTCGCCCGAGCCCCGAAACGCCCCAAGTCAGGACTCGCACCTCGCTGATCGCTTTCTTCCGCCTCATCTGGCTTGCCTCGCTTGCGATGATTTCGGTGGGGGCGCTGGCTGCCGAAACGCCGCAAATGGTGGGTAAGTTCGTGCGTAGCGACGGGGTGGTCGTTTCAGCGATTGAAAGGGACCTGGACGGTGTGGTCGGCTTTACTGGTTACACGTGCTGGTTCGAGCTCCCGGATGGGACGAAGATATATCCACCCGAGCACCCCTATGGCAAAGCGGGAAGTTGCGTGGTCCGGACATCGCGTACCGGGGCCGATGTTTACAGCTTCCCGATTCCCAGTTGGACGTTTCCCGTGGCAAACAGCATCCTGCATTTTGATGGTCATCAATTTGAACACGTGGAAACGCCATGGAAGTACTGGGCATCCCCCGTCGTCCACACGGCGCATTACTTCCTCGGGTATTCGATCGCGGTTCTTGTGTTTACCCCATGCCTGTTCATCGGTGACAGACTGATCCGGTCCGCGCCTTGGCGAGGATATTGGAAATGGCTCCGGGTGTTCTTGATTCTGCTGGGGGTTGGGATCGCCTACATTTACGGCGTCTTTCTCTCCCTGTTTGGACCGCTTGCGCTTTGGGTGTCGCTTGCCCTGTTGGCAATTTGGGCGGTGCTCTACTGGTGGACAAGGAAAAGGATCTGGTGGGCCGCGCGGGCGTCCTGAAAGCGACGGATGGCAAGCCGGTCGCAAAGTATGAGTTGTACATGAACTGACTCTGTTCCGTGCCGTATTCTGACGCCCGACCAAGCGCGCGCGCCTGGATCAGCTTACTTTTCCACCCGCCATGCTTCAGGAAGAAATAAAATTTTGAATTTAACCGGATGCAGTGAAACCGAATAAGAATGCCTTACAGCATAAATCCAGCAAAACCATTTAGCGGCAGGGACGCGGACGACATCATCGCCAGTAGTGGGGCGACACTGCGCCCGCACCAATTGGCCACCAAGCCGTTTACCGGCACGTTGCCGTCAGCACTGGCAGAGCTGCCCCCGCTGACCCTAACCGCCAAGGGCAAGGAGCGTACGCCGCGGGGTGCTACCGCCAACTTCGTGGCGTGGCAAGCCATCGTAGCCCAGTTGGCCCTGGGGCCTGCCAC
>JANJXE010000175.1 GCA_024709185.1 Paludibacter sp. | reverse complement strand
GTGTTACATAGCCATATACCAACAGCGCAACGGCCGAAATCAACCCTATGCCAACAAATACAAACCAAATATAATGTGCATGTTCGGTAGCTTTTGCATATTCGGCAGCGGTTTCAAATCCTTTTGGATCAGGTACATATTTTTCGAGTAGAAAACCGGAAAGTCCGAATGCAAAAAGATAGGAAAAAAACGAATGTAAATGACTAAATCCCAGATACAGACCTTCTTCACCTTTGGGCGACTGCAACGAAAAATACTCCAGAAAACGGGGCGAAATAAAACATTCGGCAACAGCCTGCATGGCGATTCCGATAATCATCATAAAGGCTACTGGATGCATTCCCAGCACATTTCCGGAACCAATTAATGTACCACCTGCCATCACCAGTGCCGACAATGGAATAATGAGCATCCCAATAGTCATCGAGGTTAGTGCTGTACTTTTTTTCATCCACGAAGTGATAAAATTCACCAGCACAAACACCACCAGCGGATTTACGTTGGCATACCATCCCGGCGACGCTTCTTCGCCAATCATGCGGATAACATACTTGGGCATGGTAGCATACATCTGACTTTGAATCATCCAGAATCCTGAGATAATAAGGATAAGAATAATCAACCGGGCATTGGTTACCACTTTCCACATGCCGGTAAGTATTTCGCGGAAGCTTTTTCCCTTGCCTTCGGTGTGGGTCGATTTATAGAAGAAAAATACGGCAATGAGTGCCAGCAGGGTCATGAATGCCGAAAAATAATTGAGGTACACCAAACCAAGATCGCCCATGCTCTTACGCAGCGGATCGACCACGGTTTTCCCCGTAAATGCACCGATATTTACCATCATATAAAAAATGGAAAAACCGGCAGCACGCGTTTCAGAAGTTGTTTCGCGGGCTACAGTTCCTGAAATTACAGCCTTGATAAACGATCCGCCCAGCACAATAAGTACCAGCACAGGTACTATCGACCACTGTAAAGAGCTTGAATCTAGTCCGTAGAATGTAGTCTGCATATCGTACTGTACCAGTCCGGCACCTTCGAGTAAGGTCGGTAAAAGTCCCAGGCCTCCATAACCCAGAGTCAGAAGGAAAAAGGCGAGTATGATAGACGAACGAAATCCGATTTTATCTGCAATAGCTCCTGCAAAGGTTGGAAGCAGGTACAGCATGGCCGAAAACGTTCCGGAAATAATCCCTGCTTCTATATCTGAAAATCCCCAGACATTGGACAGATAAAGCGTAATAACAATAAAAACGGCATAATAGGCCAGTCGTTCGAGTAATTCAACTGAGTTGGCTACCCAGAATGCTTTTGAAAATTTTTGAGCCATGTACAATGGTTTAACGTTTAACAGAACGCAAAAATAAGAAATTAATTCAAACAGGTAGTGTGAAATAAAAAAAAGCTACCTGCAAAGGAAGCTTTTTAACTATCAGAGCTTGCTGGATAGCAGTTCTCCACTTATTTCAAGCAGGGAAATCTCGCACAGCTTGGTATTGTAACTGGCCTGCACCAGACGTTCCTCCGCATCAAGCAGACTGTTCTGCGCTTCGCGGAGTTCAATTCCGGAAAGCTCGCCCAGCTTGTACCGTTCAATTGCAATGGCGTAGTTTTCACGTGCATGTGCCAGATTTTCCTGTTCCAGTGCTTTTAATCCGAGGTTGTTGTGATAGGCCATCCACAGGTTCGAAAAATCGCTTTTCAACGAAAGGGTAAGTTGTTCAAGTGCCAGTTCCTGATTATTCAACTGTATGCGGGCATTCTTTTGTTTTCGCGAACGATTGAATCCATCGAAAATATTATAGCCAAGGGTAAGGCCATAATTTAATCCCAGGTTATTCTGCATTCGATTCGGAGCAAATTCGTAACGGTTTTCGTAAAATCCATAGCCTGCATTTACCTTCAGGTAAGGATAATTACTGCTTCGGGCCGACTGAAGTTCAAGCATTTTGACCGATTTCTCACTTTCAGCAAGTTTCAGATAGGTGTTGTTTTGAAGCGACGATGCCCAAAGTTGATTTTTGTCGAGTCGGATATTCACGTCAATGGCTGTATCGGCAGGTTCCACATCCAGCTCCACATTGTCTTCTGCTACCAGCTGATTCAACTTAATTTTCACAGAATGCAGCACTTCCTGGTGGCGGATCAAACGCGAACTGTCGGTGTTAAAATCGACGCGCGCCTGTTGCAGATCGAGCCGCGATAAATTCCCTATATTGTAACGGGCTTCCACGATTCGAAGGCGCTCTTTCGACAAACGAACTGCTGATTTCAGGTTGTTGATACGAATAGTTTGTTGTACCAGATCGTAGTAAGCGGCCGATAAGTCGGCCACATACTTTTCAAGCTTCATGCGGGTTTGTAATGCACCAGCCTGCTGCAATTCTTTTAGCCGGGAATAGTTAGCCTGAATATTAAACCCATCAAAAAGGGTCCAGTTAAGGTTAACTGCTGCTGATAAACTGGAAGTATTCACGCCCGGTGTTAAAACAGCAGCAGTTCCATCTGCCGGATACTGGGCATTGTTATAGACCGTACCTCCCAGATTACTGTTTAAGTCAAGCGTTGGAAGTAATCCTGCATTTCCCGGGATAGCATTATTATCGGCAATTTGCTGTTCGTTGCGTGCAATACGAAGCTGGTAATTTTGTTGTAAGCCCTTATCAACAAGTTGTTGCAGATTTACCGGAATTGCTGCCTCAGCCAACGAAAGCATCAGCAGGGCTAATGTAGTAAGAAGTACAAAAATTCGATATCTGTTCATTTCTCAATATTTTTATTCCGGTTGGTGGCAATCAACAAATAAATGGAGGGTACAATAAACATGGTCAGGAAGGTAGAAACAATCATTCCACCTACCACCGCCACACCCATCGCAATACGTCCGTTAGCACCTTCGCCCGATGCAAAAACGAGTGGCAATAATCCCAATACCGTCGAAAAACTAGTCATCAGAATAGGGCGCAACCGTTGAACCGCAGCTCCTGTTACTGCCGACAGTCTGTCCATTCCGGCTTCCTGCCGCTGATTAGCAAATTCCACTATGAGAATTCCATTTTTAGCTACCAGACCAATCAACATAATCAAACCAATCTGACTGAAAATATTCATTGTAATTTCGCCTGCCCACATGAATATCAGGGCGCCGGTAAGAGCCAACGGAACCGAAAGCATAATAATCATGGGATCTTTGAAACTTTCGAACTGAGCAGAGAGAACCAAATAGATGAGTATTAATGCCAGAACAAAGGCAAACATAAGGCTCGAAGAGCTTTCGCGGAAGTCCTTTGAATCGCCTGCCAGTGCAGTACGGAAGGTGTCGTCGAGAGTTTCAGCCGCTATCTTATCCATTTCATCCAGTGCTTCCCCAAGAGTTACTCCCGGTGCAAGTCCGGCGGATATCGTGGCCGAGCTGAAGCGATTGTAACGATACAACTGAGGAGGGGCTACCGTTTCTTTCAGTTCCACCAGGTTATCGAGCTGAATCATTTCACCACTTCTGTTTTTCAGGTAGATGGTTTTCAGATCGAGAGGTGTATTGCGTTGTTGGCGGTTGATTTCACCCAAAATCTGATACTGTTTTCCGTTCATGTAAAAATAACCCATACGCTGTCCGCTGAGCGCATATTGCAGCGTTTGTCCGATGTCGCGGGTACTAACTCCCAGAAGGGTCGCCTTATCACGGTCGATATTGATACGTGTTTCAGGCTTGGTAAATTTCAGGTTTACGTCAGCCATTTGAAATAGCGGACTCTCGTTGACCTTTTGCAGAAAAACAGGAATATGGGTTTCGAGCTTACTGAGTGAAGTAGCCTGTAGCACATATTGTACGGGCATCGACGAACGCCGGCCGCCGAAAGTCGATTGTTGCTGCACAAAAGCCCGGGCGGCCGTTTCCTTTCGAACTACTCCTCCCAGCTTGTCGGCAACATCCATTTGCGCATAGTCGCGTGTACGCAGGTCGGGTAAAATAACCCGAACCAGGCCAAAACCCGACCGTACTATACTGATATTCGCTTCCCGATCCGGAACAACACTGTCTACAATCGCTGAGATATTATCGGTATAGTCGCGCACAAATTCATAAGTGGCACCTTCGGGAGCTGAAGTACGGATCATCACCTGTGAACGGTCTTCCAGTGGAGCCATTTCCTCAGGAATGTTGGTCCATAGCACCACAATCAACACCAGCGAAAAAACAACAACAAGCGGAGCCACCCACTTATGACGCATAAATCCAGTCAGACCGTTTTCAAACATACGGTTCATCCCTTCAAAGAATGGCTCGGTCTTCCTGTACAACCAGTTGTGTTTTTCGCGGCGTTTGAGCAATTTCGTCGAAAGCATCGGTGTAAAGGTTAATGCAGCAAAGGATGAAATGATAACGGCTCCTGAAACGACTATGCTAAACTCACGGAATAAACGCCCGGTCATTCCTTCCAGAAAAACAATCGGGAAAAACACCGATACCAGGGTAATCGTCGTTGAAATCACCGCAAAGAAAATTTCTTTTGAGCCTTCTATACCTGCCTCTTGCGGCGACATTCCCTTTTCGATTTTGAGGTAAATGTTTTCAGTAACAATAATGGCATCGTCGACCACCAGACCTACAGCCAGAACCACCGCCAGCATCGACAATACATTGATTGAAAATCCGGCAATATACATTATAAAAAAAGCCCCTACCAGCGATACAGGAATCACTACGACCGGTATAAGCGTTACACGCCAGTCGCGCAGGAAAATAAATATGATAACTATTACCAGAAGAAAGGCAATCACTATCGTTTCGTTTACTTCGTTGATGGAAGCCCTTATAAAACGGGTGTTATCGAAAACAACCTGCGTGATGACATCTTCAGGAAGGTCTTTTTGCATCGCCTTCAACCTGCGCTGCACTTCGTCTGAAATTTCAATCTGGTTGGCACCGGGTTGGGGAATTATCACCGCACTCACCATGGGAACACCATTCAACCGGAGTATATTCTTCCGGTTTTCGGGATCGAGTTCTGCTGTTCCAATATCACCAAAGCGCACAATCCGGTAGTTATCTTCCTTAATGATAAGATTATTAAACTCTTCAGGCGTTTCCATCAAGCCAAGGGTACGAATGGTCATTTCAATTTTATCCCCTTCGATACTGCCCGAGGGTAGTTCCACATTCTCACGGTCAATGGCTGTTTTCACATCCATCGGAGTGATATCGTAGGCTGCCATCTTCACCGGGTCGAGCCAAAGACGCATCGCATAACGGTTTTCACCCCAAATTTCGACTGCACTCACATTTTGAATGGTCTGCAACTGCTCCTTCACAGTAAGTTCTGCTATTTCAGTAAGTTCGAGTAACGAACGCTGTTCGCTTTGAACAGTAATCTGTACAATCGGATTGGCATCGGCATCGGCTTTTGATACCGTAGGAGGGTCACAGTCGGGCGGTAAATAATGCTGCGCCCGCGACACTTTATCGCGCACATCATTGGCCGCTGTCTCCAAATCCACGCTGAGCTCAAATTCAACAGTAATGCTACTCGAACCCTGACGACTCGAGCTGGTAAGAGAACGAATACCCGGAATACCGTTGATGTTTTGTTCAAGCGGCTCTGTAATCTGCTTTTCGATAACTTCAGCGTTTGCCCCCGGATACGATACCCACACATTGATAATTGGATTATCGACATTGGGGTATTCACGCACACCCAGATAGGTATAACCGATTACTCCCATCAACAGAATAACGAGAATAAAAACAGTGGCTAGTACCGGTCTCTTTATACTTAACTCGGAAAGATTCATGGCCTACTGAATTTGCTGAATTTCAACTTCGCTTCCATCACGCAATTGCATAACGCCTGTCACCAGTAAGGTATCGCCTGCCTGCAGACCATCGGTTACCTGTACCGATGAAGCTGTGCGTAATCCCTTTTTAATAAACACCTGACTGGCCTTTCCGCCTGAATACTTAAATGCATAATCTTTGCCCATTTCAGCAACCGATGCTATACTTGGAATCACAATGGCGTTGTTTATTTCCCTGAGAATAATTTCGATGGATGCTGATCGCCCCGGTCTCAAAATACCACCGGGATTATCGTATAATGCGCGGGCTTTCAGCGAAAGAGTCTTTTCATCGAGCTTCGATTCCAGTGCATACACCCTGGCACGGTATTTTCGTGGGTCGTTTTCAACCGTAAACTGAATCATCGTTCCGGGTCTCACATCGTTGGCCTGCTTCTCGTTTACCGAAAATTCAACTTTCATTGGCGATATTTTTGTGAGATGTGCCACTACAGTACCGGTTGAAGCATAGGCACCCTCGCTCACCATTCGCAAACCAATAATCCCATCGAAGGGAGCACGTAGTTCAGTCATGCGAAGACGTGCCTTTACCAATTCAATGTCGGCCATTAGCTTTTCGAGATCGGTGCTTACTGCCTGGAAGGTTTCCTGACTAACAGCATCTTTTTCCAGCAATGTACGCTGGCGGCTAACCCGTTCGCGTGCCAGGGGAACCTGAGCCTCGAGCTTCTTCAATTCTGCCTGAAGGGTTTGGTCGTTGACTTTGGCCAGTAAGGTACCTGCTTTCACAAAAGTACCTTCTTTAAAAAAAATTCCTGTTACCTTTCCCGATGATTCGAACGACAAATCGACTTCTTCATCCGGAATCAACTGCCCTTTGGTACGAAACACATCCTGAAGGGGCTGATGCTTCAACACCACAGCATTCACCATTAACTTTTGCCTGGCCTGCTGAGCTCCGCCCGACTGACCCTTTGTTGATGCAGCCGGAACATCTTCCCTGCCTGTCATTTTACTGATGCGCGGATAAAAAACGATGCCGAGAAGCACCAGGCCAAGAGCAGAAAATACGATAATTTTTGATACCTTATTCATAAACAACTAGTATTAGGGCGGGTGATACGTTCAGCCCGTACAGGGAATAATCGTGACTTCAGGTGCACATTCCGGATTTATACAAAAAACAGCCTGCTAAAATAGGTAAAGTTTTTCATTCATCTCAGTAATAGCCGTATTTGTTTTGAAAACTTATCCCTTTTTTATCATCTGTTAAAATTAAATTTATCAACACACGGTAAACTCCGGCGTATCGGAATTAAAAAATGATTATTTTTGTCCTCCGTGGTTTTCACTCCCGGGTAGCGTATACTATACAAAGTAAAAATGAATCCGGCTATACTTTCGAAACTGGAAATCCTTGCTGAATCGGCAAAATACGATGTCTCCTGCGCATCCAGCGGCGTGACCAGATCACGTACTGCCGGTGGAATCGGAAACACTTCGGGATGGGGCATTTGCCACAGCTTTACCGAAGATGGTCGCTGTGTATCGCTGCTGAAAATTATGCTCACCAACCATTGTATCTACGATTGTGCCTATTGCGTTAACCGACGTAGCAACGATGTGCGAAGGGCTGCATTTACTGTCGATGAGCTGGTGGACCTTACCATCGGATTTTACCGCCGCAATTACATCGAAGGACTGTTTCTGAGCTCAGGCGTAATCAACAATCCCGATTACACCATGGAACGGTTGGTGAGGGTGGCACGCGAACTACGGTTGAAACACCGGTTCAACGGCTATATTCACCTGAAAAGTATTCCGGGTGCAAGCGAACTGCTGGTGCAGGAAGCAGGAATGTATGCCGACCGGTTGAGTGTAAATATCGAAATTGCAAACGAGCAAAACCTGAAACTGCTGGCTCCTGAAAAAGATCACGCCAGTGTTTTTAAGCCTATGGAATACATTCAACAGGGTATGCTGGAAAATCAGGAACTGCGCAAAAATGCTCCTAAACTGCGAAAATTCGCTCCGGCAGGGCAAAGTACGCAGATGATAATTGGTGCAACCGATGAATCGGATAAAACCATCCTGCAAACATCGGATATGCTGTATACCAAACCCGGCATGAAAAGGGTGTATTATTCGGGATATATTCCGGTAAACACGTCCGACCAGCGGCTACCTGCACTTAAACAACCGCCGCTGATTCGCGAAAACAGATTGTATCAGGCCGATTGGCTGATGCGGTTTTATGGTTTCAACGTTGATGAAATTGTCGACGACCGATACCCTAACCTCGATTTGGAAGTCGACCCCAAGCTATCGTGGGCATTGCGGCATCCACAGCATTTTCCGGTGGATGTAAATACTGCCGATTATGCCATGCTCCTGCGTATTCCCGGCGTTGGAGTGAAATCGGCCAAAACCATCCTGATGGCGCGTCGATTCTCACGCTTACGTTCCGATGATTTAAAAAAAATCGGAGTAGTGATGAAAAAGGCGAAATATTTTATCACCTGTCTCGAACTGCCATTTATGACTGTACACGAAACCTCGCCAGAATACGTACGAAAAGTACTTACCGAAAAGAAAGTTTCGCGCAAAACTGTTCCGCCGGGGCAATTAACCCTGTTTTTTCCGGAATAAATCCTGAATAGAAAAGCTACTATGATCGTTTTTCAATACGACCAATCATTCGAGGGACTGTTGTCCTGTGTGTTCGATGCCTTTGTCCTGAAGCGGTTTCCGGACAAGCTGATTTCACTTGATGAACCAGAACCGCTGTTTACAGAATTTAATCATACGGTTATTTCGTCTCGCGACAAGCGCGACCGGTTATGGAAAGCACTTGAAAAGAAAGTCGATCGCAACACGTTAAATATGATAGGCTATGCATGGCTTTCAGAATTGCCCGGAACCGATGAAACCATTTTCCGTTACCTGCGAAAAACTTTCGAAAGCCAGCAGTCTATCGCAACCAATTTTGCCGACGATGATGTGTTGAAGTTACGTCAACTGGCTCAGAAAGTGAGTAAAGAAAAACACCGCATGATAGAATTTGTCCGTTTTCAGAAAACTGCCGATGAAGTTTATTTTGCTCCGATTGATCCGGATCATAACGTGATTCCACTTATCGTTACCCACTTCCGGAATCGTTTTGCCGATCAGGAATGGATTATTTACGATACCCGCCGCAACTACGGTATGCACCATCAAAATCGCAAACTTACTGAAGTCAGGTTTGAAAACAACGACCTATTCCCCGAGGGAAAAGTAGCAGAGCAGTTGTTGGCTGAAAATGAACTGATATACCGTCAGCTCTGGAAAAAGTATTTTAAGGCAATTACCATACATGAACGAATAAACCAACAACTGCATCGCCAGCATTTACCCCGCAGGTACTGGAAATACCTCACTGAAAAAGAACGCTGATACCAAAATGTAAATTCTTATTTTTTTGACAGATAAAATGCTACCAGTCTAAAACAGTATACCTTCTGAATAGCCTGTCATGGTATCAAAAATATCCTTTTGCGAGTCCCAACATTTTTTTGTAGCTTTGCAGACTTAACAGAAGCTTCCCAAATAATGAATAAAAAGCGTATAAAAAAAGCCCTGGTCTCTGTATATCACAAAGATAAGTTAGACATTATTATTCAAAAACTCCACGAAGAAGGAGTCGAATTTGTATCAACCGGTGGAACGCAATCGTTCATCGAATCGCTCAATATTCCCTGCGAAGCTGTGGAAGATCTGACAGGTTATCCGTCGATACTGGGTGGACGTGTAAAAACGTTGCATCCGAAGGTATTTGGAGGAATACTTTCCCGACGCGAATTAACTTCCGATCAGGAACAGCTCGAAAACTTCGGTATTCCTGAAATTGATCTTGTTATAGTCGATTTATATCCTTTCGAAGCTACTGTAGCTGCCGGTGCCGATGAGCCGGACATCATCGAAAAAATTGATATCGGAGGTATATCGCTGATACGCGCTGCAGCTAAAAATTTCAACGATGTGGTCATTGTTGCTTCTCAGCACCAGTATGAGCCTCTGCTTAATATTTTGAACGATGGAGGCGCTGTAACCACTATTGAAGAACGCCGCTGGTTTGCTACTCAGGCATTTGGTGTATCCTCTGCCTACGATTCGGCTATCTTCAACTATTTCGATAAAGAAGAACAATCGGCTTTCCGGTTTGCTGAAAACGAATCAAAAGTTCTCCGTTACGGAGAAAACCCTCATCAGAAAGGCATTTTCACCGGCAAGTTCGACGATATGTTCGAACAGCTTCAGGGAAAAGAAATCTCGTACAACAACTTACTCGATATTGATGCGGCTGTCAGTCTCATCAACGATTTTGAAGACATCACTTTCGCCATCCTGAAACACAACAATGCCTGTGGTATTGCATCCCGTCCGGTGCTGGTGGATGCATGGAATGACGCTTTGGCCGGTGACCCGGTTTCAGCTTTCGGTGGTGTACTTATCACCAATGCTGTGGTGGATAAAACAACAGCCGAGGAAATCAATAAGCTGTTTTTCGAAGTGATCATCGCTCCCGATTACGACCTCGATGCCCTGGAAGTGCTTTCGCAAAAGAAAAACAGAATCATTTTGATTCTTAAAAACAACAAGTTACGCGATCAACAGTTCCGTTCGCTCCTCAATGGTGTTCTCATTCAGGATAAAGACCTGAAGGTGGAAACCGCTGAAGACCTGAAGGTGGTTACTCAGAAATCCCCTACGGAGGATGAAATCGAAGACCTGCTGTTTGCAAATAAGATTGTAAAACACACCAAATCGAATGCAATTGTACTTGCACGAAATAAACAGATGTATGCCAGCGGCGTGGGACAAACCTCGCGTGTTGATGCGCTCGAACAGGCCATTGCAAAAGCAGCACAGTTTGGTTTCGATCTCAACGGGGCTGTGATGGCTTCCGATGCATTCTTCCCTTTCCCCGATTGTGTTGAAATTGCTGCTAAGGCAGGTGTATCAGCAGTCATCCAACCGGGAGGTTCAATAAAAGACCAGGATTCGGTTGACTCATGCAACACTAACGGACTGGCCATGGTTACAACAGGATTCAGACATTTCAAACATTAACAACGTACGCAATATGGGATTTTTTTCATTCACTCAGGAGATTGCCATTGACTTAGGAACAGCCAATACCATCATCATTCATAACGATAAAATTGTAGTCGACGAACCTTCGGTGGTTGCGCTCGATAAACGTACCGACAAACTCATTGCCATCGGCGAAAAAGCCCGTCAGATGCAGGGTAAGGAAAACGAAGGGATTCGCACGGTTCGTCCGCTGCGCGATGGCGTTATCGCCGATTTCTACGCTGCCGAGCTGATGATTCGCGGGATGATAAAAATGATTCCCACCAAAAATTACTTGTTCACGCCCTCTCTCAAAATGGTGGTGTGTATTCCTTCAGGTAGTACCGAGGTCGAAATTCGCGCGGTACGCGACTCCAGCGAACATGCAGGTGGCCGTGAAGTGTACATGATTTACGAGCCCATGGCTGCTGCAATAGGAATCGGTATTGATGTGGAGGCTCCCACCGGCTGTATGATTGTGGACATTGGGGGTGGAACTACCGAAATTGCCGTTATTTCATTGGGCGGTATCGTCTCCAACAAGTCGATTCGTATTGCAGGTGATGACCTGACAGCCGATATCGTTGAATACATGGGACGTATGCACAATATCAAAGTGGGTGAACGTACCGCTGAAATGATTAAAATCAACGTAGGTGCTGCGCTTACCGATCTCGAAGATGCTCCTGAAGATTATATTGTGCGTGGTCCGAACCGTATGACTGCACTTCCGATGGAAGTACCTGTTTCTTATCAGGAAATTGCCCACTGTCTCGAAAAATCAATCTCGAAAATGGAAGCTGCTATCCTCAGCGCCCTGGAACAAACTCCTCCCGAACTCTACGCCGATATTGTTGAAAAAGGAATTTACCTGGCTGGTGGTGGTGCGTTGTTGCGTGGACTCGACAAACGCTTCTCCGATAAATTGAATATCAAATTTCATATTGCTGAGGATCCGCTCCGTGCCGTTGCCCGTGGAACTGGTATTGCCCTGAAAAATGTGGATAAATTCGGGTTCCTGATTCGCTGATAAGGTATCGTACAGTGAAGAGAAAGTATACAATACAATGAGGAAGCTCATCGCTTTTCTGATAAAATACAGCGTTGTAATTCTTTTCATCGCATTGGAATTACTTTCGTTTGGACTAATCGTAAACAATAACGGTTATCAGAAAAGTGTTTTTTTTTCCTCCGGAAATACCCTTCTTGCTTCCTTTTATGAAGTGAGTAACTCTGTAGTGGAATACTTTTTTCTTCGGCAAGCCAACGATGGACTATCGGCTGAAAACACTCAACTGAAAAACGAGATTGTAAATCTGCGAAATCAGCTCCAAAGCATGACTGCCGACTCAACTGTTCGTAAGTTAAAGCATCCGATCGATCCGCAAAACGAAATCGCTTATATCTACGCCAAGGTTATTCATAACTCCACCAATAAAATGCAGAATTTCATTACGCTCAATAAGGGAGAACGCGATGGAATAAAGGTGGATATGGGGGTGGTGAACGAAGAAGGAGTAGTGGGGATAGTATCGAAGGTGACCGAAAAGTTTTCAGTCGTTATTCCGATTCTGAATCCCAAAATGCAAATTAACAGTAAGTTTAAAAAGAATAATTACTCCGGACCTATCGTTTGGGATGGGAAAGATTATCGCTTTGCACGGCTAAACGATATCGCCCGACATGTTAAATTTTCACTGGGCGACTCGCTGATTACCAGTGGTTATACCTATTCGTTTCCGGAAGGAATTCTGATTGGAACCGTCGATGATTTCACCATTAAAGAAAGTGATGCCTACTACAATATTCGCGTACAACTGGCTGTAAACTTCCGAACCTTATCGCATGTACAGGTAATTAATTATCTGAATTACGAAGAGCAGCATAGTCTCGAACAATCGGTCATTCAATAGGTATGATAATATTAGTGCAGAACATAGCAAGATTTATAATCCTGATTCTGGTACAGGTTTTTGTGCTGAACAATATCCGTTTTTCAGGATTCATAAATCCCTACATCTATATTCTGTTTATCCTTCTCCTCCCGGTGCGTTTTCCCCGGTGGCTGAGCCTGATAGTAGGATTTATAATGGGTTTGATCATCGATTCGTTTACCAATACACCCGGTGTTCATGCTTTCGCCACCGTTTTACTGGCCTATTTCCGGAATCCGGTTATTAAGGCTTTTTTATCGATTGAAGAAGGAGCCAACCCTGTACCCGGATTTTACACCTTTGGTGTTTCTGCCTTTGTGAAATATGTGGTGAGTCTTGTAATCGTTCACCATACGGCATTTTATTTCCTGGAGATATTCAGCTTCGAAAATGCAGGTCTTACGTTTGTTCGATTGTTGATGAACAGCGTAGTTACTATTCTGATTATTTTTGGCATTCAATCGGTTAAAAGTGGTAAATCATGATCAACGACAGGCTACAAAACCGCCGGTGGGTAATCGCTGTACTCATTTCAGCAGTGGTGCTGGTTTACATCGTCCGACTGTTCAGCCTTCAGATTATTGAAACACGGTATAAAGAGGGTGCTGAAAGTAATGCTTTTTTGCGAAAAACGATTTTCCCACCAAGAGGACTAATTTACGACCGCAATAATAAATTGCTGGTTTACAACAAGCCCGCCTACGATGTATCGCTTATCATGCGTGAAATACAAAACCTCGATACACTTGCATTTTGCAAGGCGCTAAACATCACGAAAAGCGATTTCATCAATCGTATAGCTGAGATTAAGGACCGACGTAAAAACCTCGGTTATTCCTCCTATACTCCCCAGGTTTTTATGACTCAGCTGGGGATTGAGGATATAGCCAGTTTTCAGGAAAATCTGTATAAGTTTCAGGGATTCTATATTCAAAACCGGACCCTTCGCGAATATACCTATCCCTATGGTGCCCATGTGCTGGGAAGTATCGGAGAAGTGTCGCGCCGCAAGCTGGAAGCCGATCCCTATTACCGCCAGGGCGATTATGCAGGTCGCGATGGCGTCGAATTTACCTACGAAGCTACACTTCGTGGTGAAAAAGGGGTAGAGATTTTGTTGCGCGACTCGCGGGGACGTATCCAGGGAAAATACCGCCAGGGCGAAATGGATGTTGCTCCCAAAGCAGGTACTGATTTATACCTCACCCTCGACATAGAACTGCAAAAACTGGGAGAAGAACTCCTGAACGGAAAAGTGGGAAGTGCAGTGGCTATCGAGCCTTCAACAGGTGAAATTCTGGCCATGGTGAGCAATCCTGCATTTAACCCTTCACTGCTCGTGGGAAGACAACGTTCGGCCAATTATGCAGCTCTGGTTAAAGACCCTACAAAACCGCTCATGAACAGGGCCACTCAGGCTCAATACTCACCCGGTTCTACCTTTAAACCCATTCAGGCACTTGTTTTACAACAAATGGGTGGAATCAACGAACGTTCACTTTTCCCTTGTAATGGCCCGGGTTCCTCGCCCATTAAATGCAGTCACCATCATGGCTCTCCAGTGGGTTTACTAAATGCTATTGAACAAAGTTGCAATCCCTATTTCTGGTATGCATTCCGAAATTCAATCGAACGGGAAGGTTACGGTGAAAAAAACCTTCGCTTCAAAAAAAATTACCAGGATTGGGTGGATGCTATAAAGAGTTTCGGTCTGGGACACAAATTTGAAGACAGCGATATTTTTGAACAAACCAGCGGAAATGTACCTTCGCAAAAGTACTACAACCGCTATTATGGAGAAACCGGTTGGCGGTCGTTAACAGTGCGATCTCTTTCGATTGGTCAGGGTGAAGTGCTGGTAACTCCGTTGCAGTTGGCCAATAGCATGGCAGCCATTGCAAATAAGG
>JANJXE010000136.1 GCA_024709185.1 Paludibacter sp. | reverse complement strand
GTGGCATAAGTCGGCTCACCGATTCGGTAGAGACGGCCTTTTTTGAAGGGAAGGGGGCGTGTTTGTTGCGCGTTTTTGAGGGTGACAACTCCAACCTACTGCGTTTTTCCAAGTGTTTCGAGGCCGACGGTATGACTTTCGAAGTTCCTACCGTGCATACCTTTAGCTTTAATTCGCCCATTGGCGCCTGTCCGACCTGCGAGGGTTTTGGTAAAATTATCGGTATCGATGAAGACCTTGTGATTCCGAACAAATCGCTTTCGGTGTACGACGATGCCGTGGTGTGCTGGAAAGGGGAGGTGATGAGCGAATGGAAACAGGCCCTGATACATGTTGCTGATAAGTTTAACTTCCCGATTCACAAACCTTACCACGAACTGACCGATGAGCAGGTCGAAGTGCTCTGGAATGGCAACAGGCATTTTGGAGGTATAAACGCTTTTTTCGATCACTTAAAGGAGAACCAATATAAGATTCAGTACCGCGTAATGCTGGCGCGTTACCGTGGCAAAACGGTGTGCCCCGATTGCAAGGGTAGTCGTTTAAAAAAGGAAGCGTCGTACATTAAAATGGGTGGAACGCCGATTAACGAACTGGTGCTGATGCCTGTTAGCCGCCTGATGGATTTCTTCAATCAGTTGCAGCTCGAAGAGCAGGATGCGGCCGTAGCCAAGCGCTTACTTTCTGAAATTACCACCCGCCTGCAGTTTTTGCTCGATGTGGGATTGGGTTACCTCACCCTCAACCGTCTTTCGAATACGCTTTCGGGTGGCGAAAGCCAGCGCATCAACTTAGCTACATCGTTGGGAAGCAGTCTGGTGGGTTCGCTCTACATTCTCGATGAACCCAGCATTGGGCTGCATCCGCGCGATACGAACCAACTTATCAAAGTGCTGAAACAACTGCGCGACCTGGGCAATACGGTAGTGGTAGTGGAGCACGACGAAGAAATTATGCGCGCTGCCGATTACATCATTGATATTGGTCCTTACGCCGGTCGTAAGGGTGGTGAAGTGGTTTTCCAGGGCGCTACTGCCAACCTGAACGAGCAGTCGGACGAGTCGGTGCAAGGTTCGTTTACCCTGCGTTATCTTCTGGGAAAGGAAACAATACCGGTTCCCGCGCTCCGTCGTAAATGGAACAATTACATTGAAGTGATGGGTGCCCGTGAGAATAACCTGAAAGGCGTGGATGTGAAGTTTCCATTGAACGTGATGACGGTGGTTACCGGAGTGAGCGGTTCCGGGAAGTCATCGCTGGTGAAAAATGTGTTTTATACCGCACTCAAAAAATATTACGATGGTGTGAACGATCCTACCGGGCGCTTTACATCGCTCAAAGGTTCGATGAGGATGGCCAAAGACGTCGAATTTGTCGATCAGAACCCCATCGGTCGTTCCACCCGCTCCAATCCGGTAACTTATATCAAGGCCTGGGACGAAATTCGCAAAGTGTTTGCCGACCAGCAGTTATCGAAACAGATGGGTTATAGCGCTTCCTTTTTCTCCTTTAACACTCCCGGCGGCCGCTGCGAGGAATGCCAGGGCGAAGGTACGGTAACTGTTGAGATGCAGTTTATGGCCGACCTGGTTCTCGAGTGTGAGCACTGCCATGGCAAGCGGTTCAAACAGGATATTCTGGAAGTGCTCTACGAGGGCGTGAATGTGTTCGATGTGCTGGAAATGACCGTGAATCAGGCAATTGAATTCTTCACCGAACATCCGGGTCATTATGGGAAGCGGATTGTGAAACGCATGAAACCGCTGCAGGATGTGGGGATTGGCTATGTGAAACTGGGCCAGTCGTCGAGCACGCTTTCAGGCGGGGAGAGCCAACGCGTGAAACTGGCGTCCTTCCTGGCCAATGAAAAGCCGGAACCTACCATTTTTATTTTTGATGAGCCCACCACCGGACTTCATTTTCACGATATTAAAACCCTGTTGAAAGCCTTTGATGCGCTGATTGCGAAGGGGCATACGGTAATTATCATCGAGCACAATCCCGAAGTGATTAAATGTGCCGATCATATTATCGATATTGGTCCCGAAGGAGGTGAACAAGGGGGCACCGTGGTGTTTGAAGGTACCCCCGAAGAGATTGTAAAATGCGAAAATTCGTATACCGGCCGTTATATCAAAACTGACTGAATGCCGGGAAATGTTCGTTTGGCCAAGCTATACAAAATTGACTATCGGCCTTTTTAGCATCGACAGTTGTCAATTTTCAACTCTTCTAAAACTCAAGAATTGTTTTGCGTATAATCTCCAAACTTTCGTCCATCTGTTCCCGTGTAATAATCAACGGTGGTGCAAAACGGATGATATTCGTATGCGTGGGCTTGGCTAATAACCCATTCTCTGCCAGCTTCAGACAGATATCCCAGGCCAGGTCTTTCTTGTTTTTATTGTTGATGATAAGTGCATTGAGTAAGCCTTTGCCCCGTACCGATACTGCAATGTCCGACTCCGAGCACAAGCTCTTGATTTCGGAACGGAAATATTCACCCAACACAGCTGCGTTATCGGCCAGTTTTTCGCGCCGGATCACTTCCAGGGCTGCAATGGCTACTGTTGCTGCTACAGGATTTCCTCCAAAAGTGGAGCCGTGTTGTCCCGGCCGAAAAACGTCCATCAGGTCATTATCGGCCAACACTGCCGATACCGGATACACTCCTCCCGAAAGCGCTTTCCCAAGAATCAGTACATCAGGTCGAACTTCCTCGTGATCACAGGCCAGCAGTTTGCCCGTGCGGGCCAGTCCGGTTTGTACTTCATCGGCTATAAACAGCACTCCGTGTTTGCGGCACAATTCGTAGCACTTTCGAAGGTAACCATCATCGGGCACACGCGCACCTGCTTCTCCCTGGATGGGCTCAACCAGAAAACCGGCAATAGTTGCATCGCTTTCCAACACCTTGCGCAAGGCTTCAGCATCGTTATAAGGAATAACGATAAACCCCGGCGTGAAAGGACCATAATGCCCATAGGACTCGGGATCAATGGAAAAGGAAACGATCGTCGTGGTGCGTCCGTGAAAATTCTGTTCGCACACCACAATCTTCGCCTGGTTTTCGGCAATTCCCTTTTTCTCATACGCCCATTTCCGGCAGAGTTTCAGCGCTGTTTCCACGGCTTCGGCGCCGGTATTCATGGGCAATACTTTTTCGTAGCAAAAGTAATCGGTGATATAAGCTTCGTATTCACCCAGCCTGTCGTTGTAAAATGCCCGGGATGTAAGACTGAGCCTCGTGGATTGCCGGATCAGCGCATCCACAATTTCGGGATGTCCGTGACCCTGGTTCACCGCTGAGTAGGCCGACAAAAAATCGTAATACCGTTTGCCTTCCACATCCCACACATATACTCCTTTACCTTCGGACAACACTACCGGCAGCGGGTGATAATTGTGTGCCCCGTGTTTATCTTCCAGCTCCATGAGCGCTGCTGCGCTTTTTTTACCTGCGTCCATAACGTAAATTTTTAAAATAATTCGGCTATCATGCACCGTACGCTTCCTCCGCCGTATTTTTCGATGGTTGGGACTTCGCAAACGATGAGTTCGTTGTACGATTGCAACTGGTTGATTTGTTGTTTGTTGAGTGATTGATAAGCAGAGCCTGAAAGCACTAATTTAAGCTCACCCTTACCGTTGCGGAGCTGAAGCATATTGCCGGCAAAACGGTGCATTTGTTCCCCGCTGATTTCCACAATGTCTTTTTGTGTTTGCTCCAATTGTTCTGTCAGCTGCTGTCGCTCCTTTTCATCATCAATGCTTTCCAGGCAGACTACTGCAAACTGCTCAGCCACACACATCATCACATTGGTATGATAAATGGGCAGTCGTTCATCGCCGACCTGTTGAAGTGCATGGAACGGAAACGCTTTGTATCCCGTATTTTTACAGAATACCTCCAGCACCTCGCTGTGCGTTCGTTCCGAAAGCGCTGCATAGGCAATTTTGTTGCGCCGGTCGAGTACCATGCTGCCTGTTCCTTCCAAAAACAACTTCTGATGTTCAAAGGAAGTAAGATCAAGAATTTCAGTGTACTTATTACCCGACTGTTTTAAGATTGAAAACACATCATTGCGTCGTTCGGCACGGCGGTTTTCGGCATACATCGGATACAGCACTGCCAAACCGTTTTCGTGAAACGAAATCCAGTTGTTGGGAAAGATGGAGTCGGGCGTGCGGGGTTCAGTTGTATCACAGATAGTAATTACATTGATTCCTGCCTTACCAAGACGATTAACCATTGCTTTAAACTCAGCCAGGGCTGCGGTTTGTGTTGAAGTGTCAAAGGCAGAAGGGCCTTCAAGGCGAAGTAGAGCCTGCTGGTCCACAGGGGTTTGTGTTGTAGTGTCAGATGCAGAAGGTGGCTGCTGAAAATAATTGTTAACGGCCGTTTCAGCATTGTATCCGAAAGCCACCGGCTCTATCATCAAAACAGTTTGCGTCGTTTGTGTTGCCATATCATTCATCGGTTCTTACAAGCGGAAGGGTTGAGCAGCGCAGCAATCCTCCCATCTTCGAAATTTCAAAATAGGGTACTTCTTCTACAGTCAGCCCCCAGATTTCCCGAAGGTGTCGGTTCAGGCGGGTGAAATTCCGTTCCGAAACCACAATTTCAGGTGAAATGGAAAATACATTGGTATTCATCCGATACATTTCTTCTTGTGTAATTTCAAACACATTTTCCTTTCCGAATATATCCAGCAAAAGATGATAGTCGCTCACCCGGCTGAACCCATCCTTGTAAATAATGGCTTTATTGCGGCCAACAGGCATAAAGGTACAATCGAGGTGCAGCACACCTTTCCGCGGATCGGTATCGTGTTTAATCAATTCGAAGGGAATCAGTTCCCGCTCCGGAAATAGCTCCTTCAGAAAATGAAATGCATACGCATTGGTGCGGGCTGTTTTCAGTTGCGGGTAATCGCTGCCTGTGTATAATCCCACCATCACCATGTTGTTGTATAAAATCACATCACCGCCCTCCACATGGGCTTTCTCGGGCAAATTGAAAATTTTATTGTAGGATATTTGATCGTACACCACTTCGTAGGCTTCCTTTTCATCCTCCCGGTCGGGGATAATGTTCGAATTGATGATTTTATCGTCGATAACAAAGCCTACATCGCGGGCAAATACCTGGTTGCAGTTTTCCAGGGTCCAGGGACGAAACACCTGCACATCGTATTTTTTCAGCACTTTCTCAAAAGCCGACATCTCGCGGTACACCTCTTCTTCGGTGGGATACACCCCCAGACTCACCGATTCGTAGGACTTTGCATCGTAGGTTTCGGCGGGTAAGGGCGCTTTTCCCATTGAGCCGGGTTGCCCGAGTACGACGGCTTTCAGGGTCGATGTCTCACTGGTAATGTGCAGTTGCATATGTAAATTTGTTTTTGGCAAAGATACATGAACTTACGAGCCCGCAAAACATTCAGGGCGAAAAAATGATTAAAAATTACATATTTAACCAAATTAGTTCAACCAGGCTTTGTTCCGGTGGGAATGAAATGTTGCAGCATCTTCGGGATGAAGCCGGCCATTCAGCACTGCCTGTATGCTTTCGATGCTGTCGTCGGTGTCGGCTATCAGTTTTACAAACAAATGTCGGAATGTCGTT
>JANJXE010000102.1 GCA_024709185.1 Paludibacter sp. | reverse complement strand
ATAGTTTCCTGCAAAGACTCAATGCCTTAATTAAAAGATGGAAAACAAGTGGAATACAAGTGTTCGATTTTCCATAAAAAATCAAGGCACTATACTATAACATTCTAGTTTAATCACATGAAAAATAGAACCAAACGCTTTTTTATAATATCCATTGTTGCTTTGTGCTTAATAGGTATGACAACAGCTCAGAGTCGGATCCCTAATCCCGAAAGAGGGTTGCGATTTGAAGGAATGGCACGGGTACCCGGACTGCAATTTCCATGGGATGTAAACAGAATTTTAAATCCAAAGACATGGTGTAAAGATTTGGAGCCAGAATTTGACGCAACAGATGGGCATGTAAGGGTTTCACAGCTCTACATTTATTTAACTGATTTTGCGTCAACTGATGTACTAAGTCAATCAGCACTGGATGCGGTACAAACACTTTTTGATGGTGTCAGGGAACAGGGATACAAAATTGTTTTGCGGTTCGCCTATACATACGATGGCCCGGGTGGGTATGTTTATCCCCCGATGAATCGGATTTTAAATCACCTGAACCAATTAAAACCAATTATACAGGCTAATATTGATGTTATTTATGTTTTGCAGTCGGGGATTATTGGTTTATGGGGTGAATGGCATAACTATAATAATGTGTATACTCAAACAGATAAAAATAATCTGCTAAAAAAACTTTTAGAAATATTACCTCAAAACCGGCATACTATGATGAGAAATGTCGGGGACAAGAACAATGCAAGCCTAAGCCCTGAACAGAAGAGCAGAATAGGATATCATAATGACTTTTTCACTGACAATAAGCATGTTAATTATTTAAGTTGGGGATATTTCAGCACAGCTACTTATACACAGGTTCAGGCAGAAAGTACAGATGTCATGGTGGAAGGTGAAATGCCTTACGAGGGTCCCACAGATACGGATTATTTACGATATGTTTTGGATCCTATCCAATCAATCAAACAATTCAGGGATCATCGATACAATACGTTCAGTCTGACTCATAATTACCCGGTTACATTCGCAGGTTGGAAAAACATGTACATTAGCAAAGGACAAATGGATCAACACAATTTTCCGTACAGTCCTGAATTTTTTAAAAGCGGTACAAGAACCGTTTACGACTATGTTGCTGACCATCTTGGATACAGACTTTATGTCGATCATGAAGGTAGTAGTGTAGCCGACAACGGAAGTCAGCTTACCTGCAATATTAAACTGATTAATTATGGCTTTTCCGCACTGCATAATCCGAGAGAAGTTTATTTGGTGCTAACAAGTTGTACTAATGAAGTAGTTAACCTGGTACAAGTCAATTCAGATCCTTCGATATGGCATACTGGAGTCGTTAATAGCCTGACTGGAATTATACCTAAACCTGCAAATCTGACCAACTATAAAATAGGTTTATGGATGCCTGATTATGAAGGGAGCAAGACAAAATATGATCCCAGGTACGCGATTCGTATTTGCAATACCAATTCGCAATGGGAAGAGGTAAATTATGGAATTGACAAGAAAATTGGTATGAATGTTCTGGCATTTTCAACCTGTGCCAGTATTGTGCTTGATCCTGATACGTGCGTGACTTCATGCTCAGACAGAGGGTCTGTTCAAACCACTTCTTCTCATAAATGGTTCCAGATACTTGATCCGGCAGGTGATCCAATAACAAAGTACATTACAGGTTCATCTTTTACTTTTGAAACCTGGTTCTATCTGGACGATATGTCGAAGGCAAAAGGCATGTTGTTTTATATTAACAATGGGATGCAGTTTGGTTTTAGTCCGAATGAAGCCCGACTTTTATTTCAAAACCCAGCCTCAGGTCGAACTGTCGATGTGTGGTTGGATTATACCAGTTTACCGGAATTTTCAGATTTAACAGCAGGAAAGTGGATACATCTTGCTTTGGTTGTGGATGGAAACAACTGGAAAGTGTACATGGATGGAACCGAACGCTATAATCAAACGTTGGCAGGAGGATATCGTGCCAATACGACTAATTTTCTGATTGGAGGTGATTGGTGGGGTAACTTTCAGGGCAAACTGGCAGAGACCAGGGTATGGAATAGTGCCCGAACAGCCTCTGAGATAGCCGATAACAGAAGAAAAATACTGCCATTAGCTACCCCAACGCTTATTTCAAGAGTTAATTTCGGAGAAGGTTCAGGTGAAAAGTCGGTAAATTTAAGCTCTGTTGGAGGCAATGCCTGGGCAAGTGCTGGTGGTGCATCCATATACTGGGGATTGGTTTCAGAAAGACCTGCTAACCTAAGGATAACAGATATTACTTCAACCTCTTTTACTTTAACATGGGACGGAGGTACAGAAACTGAATATTTAATTGAGTTGACCAACGCCAGTACGTCAGTTGTAAATTATTTTTCAACATCAAATAAGTCGTACACATTCACAAACTTGCTTGCTGCAAATACATACAAAGTAAAAGTGATGAGTTCAAAACCATTAGAAACAGGATATAGTGTTGGTGGTTTAATTCCGCTATTAACAACTACAGGAATGAATGTAAATCAAACTGAGGGGATTGAAATGCATACAGGCGAATCATACTGGCAAATTCACAGTCGTAATGGACATTCAATTCGCGCCAAGGTGTATAATCTATCCGGAACTAATGTAGGTGAGTTTTTCAATAGCGAGACCGTGAATATTAATCATTCTAATTTCGCTAAAGGTATGTACATTATTAAGGTATATACAGTGGAAGGCGAATCTGTCTGTAAAATCATAAAATAAGAGACTTAATACTGAAATGTATGTCTTACGTAATTATCCAGTTTGGTTTAACTGATTAGATAGTTTAACCTGGTTCGCACATTATTCTTTATAACAAATGCAAATTCTCCACAACATTGCCTGTCAGTTTGAAATACCCGGCAATATAACTGATATAAGACCTTTTGGTAAGGGTCATATCAATAGTACCTATAAAGTTACGGTAGCCAATGAGCCGACCGAATATCTCCTGCAGAAAATCAATCATTCTATTTTTAAAGACGTTGATATGTTGCAACACAACATTCTGCGAATCACCAATCATATCCGCACTAAACTATTGGAAAGGAATGAACCTGATATTGACCGTAAAGTATTAACACTTATACCAACCAAACACGGAAAGCTCTATTATCAGGATGCAGCCGGATACTGGCGGATGATGATTTTAATTAGGGACTCCTATACCTTCGAGGCTGTAACGCCTGAATATTCATATGCGGCAGGAAAAGCTTTTGCTGATTTTCAACGCATGCTGTCGGACCTGCCGGGAGAACCACTTGGCGAAACTATCCCCGATTTTCATAATATGGAATTCAGACTTAGGCAGTTCAGAGATGCCGTGCAGGAGAAAAAAACAGAAAGAGTGAATGCTGTGGCCGACCTGATTAAAGAAATCGAAAATCGGGCAGTAGAAATGGTGCATTTCCAGCAATTGTACCGCGAAGGAAAACTACCTAAAAGAATTAACCATTGTGACACTAAGGTTAATAATGTGCTCTTTGATAGCGAAGGCAATGTGCTGTGTGTGATTGATTTAGACACAACTATGCCCGGATTTGTAGTCTCCGATTTCGGTGATTTTATGCGTACTGCCGGTAATGCCGGACTCGAAGATGACCCCGATTTGAACAATGTTAGCTTCAATATGGAAATATTCGAAGCTTTTACCAAAGGGTATCTTGAAATTGCGCGTTCTTTTCTAACGCCTCTCGAAATTGAACTTCTCCCTTTCGGAGCCCGACTCATCACGTATATGCAGTTTTCACGTTTTCTAACCGATTACCTGAACGGCGATACCTATTACAAAATTCATCATCCTGAGCATAACCTCCAACGTTCGCAGGCTCAATTAAAATTATTGCAGTCGATTGAAACCAATTATCCGAAAATGACTGCCTTTATTGCCTCAATTCTAAATTAAAAAATTATGTTATCAGGAGACGGTGTTTTAAAATAGATGGAATTTTAAGCCAATGGTCGTAAAATGACTGTTAATTATTGTATTTGCTGTCGTAGAATCTCGGTATCTTTTCTCCAGACTATGAAAAATTGAAATTTTGTATTAATTTCACGGTTTGATTAATACAAACCTGTTCGAATGCACTCCATCCTCACCATCACTCCTTACCTGCAGCTGCATCCGGCCACAGTAGCCGATGCAGGAGAAATGTTTGCGCTCATTGATGCCAACCGTAGCTACCTGCGGCGCTGGTTGCCGTTTATTGATAGTACCCTGGCTATTGGCGATTCAGAAGCTTTTTTAAAGTCGGTGGAGGAGCATGCGGAGCGTAATCCGGTGTTTACCATTCATTTTCATGGTAAAATGGTGGGACTGGTGGGGTTCAAAGATACCGATTATGATAATCTTCGTACGGAAATTGGCTACTGGCTGGCCGAAGGTTTTCAGCACAAGGGCATTATGACGAGCTGCGTGCGGACGCTGGTCGATTATGCCTTCAACGATATGGAAATGCACCGGGTGCAAATCCGCGTGGCCGAAGGAAATACCCCCAGTAAGCAAATTCCCAGGAGGCTCGGCTTCGTGAAAGAAGGCGTGGAGCGCGACGGAGAAATGATGTCGGATAATGTGTATGTGAACCTGGAGATATACAGCAAAATCAACGATTAATGATTAATGGGTGTGGTTAAGGGGAGATTCTTGTTTTTACGATTAGATCAACTGTTTTGAGGATTGGTTTATGTAAACTGAATGTTGAATATTGTGTAAAATAAAATGAATATAATATGTAAAGTAAAAATCTCATAAAATGTAAAATAAATTTGTATATTTGCAGTGAAATAGATTGATATAAACCATTTTGCAATTGATTATGAAATACTTAAGCCGTATCACTGACATTGAGCTTGAACGAAAATTGCAGGCAGCCGGAGCCTTGCTCGTTCGGGGTGCTAAAGCCTGCGGTAAAACAGAATCAGCCAGGCAATTTTCGAAAAGTATTCTGGAAGTTGATACCGACCCACAAGTACCGTTGTTGCTTGAAACTGCACCCGGGCGTCTGTTGCTGGGCGATGCTCCCCGCCTTTTAGACGAGTGGCAGGAACAGCCTAAGCTCTGGGATATGGTTCGTCGCGAAGTGGATAAACGTGCTATGCCAGCTCAATTCATTCTAACCGGATCGGCAAATCCCGACGAGAAAACAAAAAAACACTCGGGTGCAGGCAGGTTTACTACGCTCGACATGCGCACGATGAGTTGGCAGGAGCTTGGTTTTTCAACCGGGAAGATTAGTATGAAAGCTCTTTTGGAGGGTGATAGTATTGATGTGCACGACGAAGCAACCGAGTTGGAGTTTATTGTTGAGAAATTAGTAGTTGGTGGTTTTCCGGGATTGATTAAAAAAAGTGCTTCGCAGGCAATGGATATCAATAGAGCATATATTGAATTACTTGCCGAAGTTGATATGAGCCGTGTGTCGGATATAAAGCGAGACCCTATTAAGGTGAGGAGCCTGCTGCGGTCGTTAGCAAGAAATACGGCAACTACAATAGAAACCACTTCGATAGAAGCCGATATTTTTGACATAGAAAGAGTGACTGTTTCGCGTCCTACAATAATCGATTATCTCGATACGCTCGAACGGTTGATGATTGTTGAAAATCAACCGGCATGGAATACGCATTTACGTTCATCCGCAATGCTCCGCAAATCCCCCAAAAGACACTTTACCGACGTTTCGCTTGCGGTTGCTGCCTTAGGTGCTACCGAAAAATCATTGCTTGCTGACTTAAATTTTACAGGATTTCTGTTTGAGTCGTTAGTTATACACGAACTTAGGGTGTATGCTCAGGCTAATGATGCAAGTGTATTTCATTACAGGGATTCTACAAATCTGGAAGTCGACGCCATCGTACAAAAATATACAGGCGAATATGCAGCATTCGAAATTAAACTCGGCATTGGACAACTTGATGCAGCTGCCAATAATCTTAAAAAATTTGCATCTGTAATTGACACTTCGAAAACCCGGGCTCCGCAATCATTGAACATTATTACGGGAACCGGAATTAGTTTTACGCGTAATGATGGTATAAATGTTATTTCACTGGCATCGTTAGGCATTTGAATATTACCTTCTTCCTGCCGGCACCTGCACCACACTCATCGCACACCGGAAACCAATATAATTGGCTCCCTTTGTGGCATCGTGGTAGCGGCGGGCCGATGGGTGAAGCCAGTATTGGGCATCGTTCCACGAACCTCCCTTGTACACGCGGGCATTCGGAATTTTATGATAGTCGGGTAAAAACACATCGAGTACGGTTACGCTGTCGATGCGGTTGAGATTGCCGCGGCTGGTATAGCTGTCGTACACCCATTCGTTGACATTGCCTGCCATGTTATACAGTCCGAAATCGTTAGTGGCTCCTTGCTGTGCAGGAATGGTTCTCGAGAAAATATCCACGCGACTTCCTGCTATGGCTGAGCGTTTGTAATGTGCGTTGAGTTGCTCGCGCTGACGGGGAGTTAACTTATCGGCCTGCTGCGGATTCCAGGGATAGGCGTAAACCTTGTTGGCCGGATCGCTGCTGCGACGGGCATAGGCTGCATATTCCCATTCATCTTCGGAAGGCAGACGGAAACTTACAAACATGCCGGTGTAGTTACGCGACAGGTATTGATTGCTGCTGGCAAAATAGCGTTCGGACGAAAAAACCGCATTGTCCAGTTCTTCGACCGTGGTCAGGGTTGCCAGCATGTTGAAATCGGGTGCAGGGATGACACCGGCTTTTACCAGCAACAGCTCATTCACGCGGTCGGAACGCCACTTACAATAGGCGGCGGCCTGTTCCCAGCTGATGCACACCACCGGATAGTTGTCGTAGGACGGATGGGTGAAGTAATCCTGCATAAAGGGCTCGTTATCGCTCAGTCCCTCCTGCCAGGCTTTGGTGTCGGGACGGGCAGCAGCCACACGTTCGGGTGCCACCTTGCCATACACTGCTGTCAGCCATGCCAGGTATTCGCGCCAGTCGATGTTGCGTATTTCGTGCTGATCCATGTAGAAACTGTTCACCGATAGTGTTTTGCGGGTGTTCAGTGCATCGGGGCGCGAGCGGTGGGTAGCCGTTTCAAATTCCTCGGTATCGTCTATCGTAATGCTGCCACCGGTTATCAATACCATTCCCGGAGGAGTGATGCCCACCAGTGCCGGTCCGCGAAAAGCATCGGGAGCGGTGAAGTTGTATTTCCATCCTGTAACACTGCTCATGCGTCCACCTCCGGCGCATCCCAACAGCGACAGAGTGAGTGCAAAGAAAAATCCTTTTGTTATACTGCGCATCATACTATCTGTTTCTTAAATGAATGTACATTTCCTGCAAAAATACTCAATTTAGGACGTTGCAGGGAAATTTATCTCCAAAATAACGACTTAAATCCTGATTTCGTATAATATTTTCTTAAATTTGCGCTGTTTATGTCTGAAATGGAATAGCTTGCAGGGATGATTTGCTTCAGGCGATGGCCTTTCGGACCGAATATTAACGTTATAAAAACGAATGAAAACCGATCCATCCAGTCTTTTTCTGAAGTTAAACCAGCGACTGTACGATCTGCGTACACCCATCGTGATGGGCATCGTGAATGTTACCCCCGATTCATTTTTTAGTCTGAGCCGCTTTAAAGCCGGCCGCAGTCTGCTGAATCAGGAGGAGCAGCAGATTGCCGAAGGGGCAGCGATTATCGATGTGGGAGGTTATTCAACCCGTCCGCAGGCGGCCCCTGTAAGTTCTGAGGAGGAGTTGCGCCGTATTTCGGAGCCTATCGAGCTTATTCGCAAGAAGTTTCCTGATGTGCCGGTTTCGGTGGATACATTCCGGGCAGAAGTGGCACGAACGGTGGTGGAGCGCTATGGGGTATCAATGATCAACGATGTGAGCGGTGGCACCCTCGACCCGATGATGTTCGAAACTGTGGCTGCACTGCAGGTGGCGTATGTGCTGATGCACATGAGAGGTACACCGCAAACCATGCAATCGCACATCACCTACGAGGCCCTGCTTCCCGATGTCATTCATTTTTTGGAAAAAAGGGTGGCGCAGTTACACTTGCTTGGTGTAAACGATGTGGTGATTGATCCCGGATTTGGATTTTCCAAAACGATGGAACAAAACTACGAACTACTGCGCAAGCTCGATTATTTTAAGGAGATAGAAGTCCCGCTGCTGGTGGGCGTGTCGCGCAAGTCGATGGTGTATAATCTACTGGAAACGACCCCCGGGGGAGCACTCAACGGTACTACGGCCCTACACATGCTTGCATTGCTGGGAGGAGCATCGATTTTGCGGGTACACGATGTGAAAGAAGCGGTAGAGGCCGTAAAAATATTCAAAGCCTGGCAGCAGGCTGGTAATCAGGAGGAATAAATGGGAATCGGATTTCATATAGGGCTGAAGGACATAATCGACATCGTGCTGGTGGCCATTTTGCTATACCAGCTATTCAGGTTATTGCGACGAAGCGGGGCGCTGAATGTGTTTTTCGGCATTATGTCGTTTGTAATTGTTTGGTTCCTGGTGTCGTATGTATTTAAAATGGATTTGCTGGGCGGCATCCTCAACCGCGTGGTCAGCGTGGGAGCCTTTGCTCTGATCGTACTTTTTCAGGATGAAATAAAACGTTTCTTTTCGCGCCTGGGTTCGCGCCGCGAATTATTTGTTGCCTCTGTGTTTCGTAGGTTTTTCAGCAATGGTAACCAGGAATCGGAAAAAACCGATTACAATATTGTACAAATTGTGCTGGCCTGTCGCAGTTTATCCAAGCGGCAGATGGGCGGGCTCATCGTCATTGGCCGCAACAACAACCTCGATGCACACATCAATACCGGTGAGAAAATCGATGCGACCATCAACTCCCGTCTCATTGAAAGTATTTTCTTTAAAAACAGTCCTTTGCACGATGGAGCCATGATAATAGCCAACAACCGCATACAGGCAGCAGGTTGCATCATTCCCGTATCCAAAAACCAGGAAATTCCACGTCGTTTGGGCTTGCGTCACCGGGCAGCACTGGGCATTACCGAGCATTCTGATGCCATTGCCGTGATCGTTTCCGAAGAAACCGGCCGTATCTCGTATGCTTTTGGAGGCGAGCTCATGGTAAATGTGAAGGCCGAAGAGCTGGAAGCGTTTTTGTCGGGGAAGATGAGCGATCAGTAAAATACATTTGCAGAAAAAAAAAGAGGACTTTTCAGCCCTCTTTTTTTATTAATATCCATTGGTACTTACGCTTTACCAGCGCTTCCCAACACGTTTTCAGTTTTGTGTTTGTAGAGTTTTTTCAGCTCTTCGCGGGCAGGGCCGAGGTACTTGCGTGGGTCGAATTCGCCCGGGTTTTTAGCAAATACTTCACGAACGGCAGCAGTCATTGCCAAACGACCGTCGGAGTCGATGTTTACTTTACAAACGGCCGATTTAGCAGCGCGACGAAGTTGTTCTTCGGGGATACCGATAGAATCTTTCAGTGCACCACCGTATTGGTTGATAGTTTCAACATACTGAGGTGGAACAGAAGATGAACCATGAAGAACGATGGGGAATCCGGGGATTTGTTTTTCGATTTCCTCGAGGATGTCGAAACGCAATGGAGGTGGAATCAACACACCGTTTTCGTCGCGGGTACACTGAGCCGGAGTAAATTTGTTGGCACCGTGCGAAGTACCGATCGAGATAGCCAGCGAGTCAACACCGGTACGCGATACGAAATCAACCACTTCTTCGGGACGGGTGTAAGTATGGTGCTCGGCAACAACATCGTCTTCCACACCGGCAAGAATACCCAATTCACCTTCTACGGTAACATCTTTCGAATGTGCATATTCAACCACGCTTTTAGTCAGCGCAATATTTTCTTCGTAAGGAAGGTGCGAACCGTCGATCATCACCGACGAGAAGCCCATATCGATACATTCTTTACACAGGGCCAGGCTATCGCCGTGGTCGAGGTGCAGAACGATGGGAATTGCATAACCCAATTCTTTAGCATATTCAACCGCACCCTGCGCCATGTAGCGAAGCAGCGTCTGGTTGGCGTATTTACGTGCTCCACTCGATACCTGAAGGATCACGGGAGATTTGGTTTCAACACAAGCCGAAATAATAGCCTGAAGCTGTTCCAGGTTATTGAAGTTAAATGCGGGGATAGCATATCCGCCTTCAACCGCTTTCCTGAACAGTTCTTTGGTGTTAACTAATCCAAGTTCTTTGTAACTTAACATACTTTTTTAATTTAAATTGTTGAGATGATGGGTGCAAAAGTACTACTTTTTTATGAAAAAGCCGACAAAAGGCACTCATTTTTATACTCTAAAACATCTTTTTGAAGGTTTAGGTTCATCGGGATAGCTTAAGAATGGTTAGAAATGCTAAAAGGGTGCAACTGCAAGGTTATTTGCCCGAAATGTTGTAACTTAGCAGCCCTTTTTCTCAAATTTTAGGATGATGAATATTTTTACAAAAAAAGAACAAAATGCGGTTATGGCAAGTGCTGTGATTACCGGGCATAAGATGTTGGTTGACGGACGAAACACTTTCCATGTGAAAGTTATTGGAATGCTGATGATTTCCCTTTTGATGGTTGGTACGGTTGCGTTGTGGGCGCAGGCTCCGGCGAATTATTATCAAACGGCCTATGGAAAATCGGGAGCGACCTTGAAAACGGAATTGTCGGGAATTATTTCGGATGGGTATGTGGACAAAGGATACGATTTTTTATATACCATATACGAAGAAAGTGATACTAAATCCGATGGTAAAGTGTGGGATATGTACTCTACCTGTTCATGGACACATGGAGTAAAGAAATGTGGGAATTACTCTACTGTATGCGATTGTTATAACCGTGAACATTCCATTCCTCAAAGCTGGTTTGATGAACGATCTCCTATGAAATCCGATGCTCATCATGTGTATCCTACCGATGGTAAGGTGAACGGACAACGAGGCAATGATCCTTTTGGAGAATGTGCCAACGGATCCAGTTTAGCCAACGGACTTGGGAAAAGTGGTACATCTACTTTTCCTGGATATTCAGGTCGTGTTTTCGAGCCGGTGGATGAATACAAAGGTGATTTTGCCCGTACCTACTTTTATTTTGCAACACGCTATGAGAGCATTATGACGTCGATGCAAACAAGTTCATCCTCTTTTTCAGGAAATAAATACCCATCGCTCAACAGCTGGAGCATTGCGCTGTTCCTGAAATGGCACCGCCAGGATCCGGTTTCGGAGAAGGAAATTACCCGCAACAATGCCGTGTACAAACACCAGAAAAACCGCAATGCGTTTATCGACCATCCCATCCTGGCTGAACATATCTGGGGAACCCTGATGGGAAGTGCCTGGAACGTAACGGGCGTGGAAACACCGGCTGAGCTCATGGCCCGGATTAATTATAATGCGTCGGAACGACGTATGCTGGTGGCCGGCGATTTAGAAGAGCTTAGCTACGAAGTAGTGAACATAAGCGGCGTACGGGTTTTGAAAGGTACCCTGATGGGTGGCGATGCCGTATCCGTTGCTTCTCTGAAGCCGGGAGTATACTTTTTCCGGGCAAATTCAGATCAATTGAAAGCAGTTAAGAAGTTTATTATCAATTAAAATGAAATGAGCATCTAACTGCCACAAATACTGAGTTATGGCAATATTTGCATACGACTTGCATACGACCTGTGAAAAAGTGTTGGTGCATTTCAGTTCCACTAATTACGAATGCAAGCTATGATAACAAGTTTCAGAATATCAATATTTCCCCGATTGCAATGGCTTACAGTGCTGTTGCTGGTGGTGGCACAACTTGCAACGGCAGCAGTTCCTGCGGGGTATTATTATCCGGCCCGGAATAAAAAGAAGGCTGAATTGAAGACTGCCCTGAGTGCACTGGCGTCTCCTGTAAAAGTGCTCGATTACGGTAGTGGCGAAGGCTATACCTGGCAGGGATTTTATTATACCGATCAAAACAGCGATGGATCCGTGATCGATATGTACTCGAACATCATCCGTTATTTCAATGGTTTTAACAGTATTTCGGGGATGCATATCGAGCATTCGTTGCCGAAAAGCTGGTGGGGCGGGGCCGAGAATATGGCTTACCATGATTTATTCCACCTCTATCCTTCCGATGGTTCCACCAACTCTTCCAAAAGCAATCATCCGCTTGGAATAGTAAAACCGGAGGATGCCAC